>JBBWZQ010000212.1:0-76261 GCA_039649115.1 Micromonosporaceae bacterium
GTGCACGAGCTGCTGCACGCCGCGCAGGCGCTGCCGCCGGGCGACCCGCGCCGCCTCTCGCTGCGGGAGCGGGCGGTGGAGCAGGCGCTGCCGTACGCGCGCAAGCTCGCCGCCCGGTACCGGTTCCGCGGCGAGCCGGTGGAGGACCTGTGCCAGGTCGCCGCGATGGGCCTGGTCAAGGCGGTCAACGGGTACCGGCCCGAGCGCACCACCGGGTTCCTCGGGTACGCGACCCCCACCATCCTCGGCGAGTTGCGCCGGCACTTCCGGGACACCGGCTGGACGGTCCGGGTGCCGCGCCGGCTCCAGGAGCTGCGCCTGGAGGTCAACCGGGCGGCCGAGACCCTGACCCAGGCACTCGGCCGCCGCCCGGGCACCGGGGATCTGGCCAGCTTCCTGGGCGTGGCCGAGGCCGAGGTCATCGAGTGCCTGGCCGCGTCGCAGAACTACCATCCCGTGTCGCTGTCGACGCCGACCGGCCCGGACGACACCCACGAACTGGCCGACGCGGTCGGCGCCGAGGATCCGGCCCTGGCCCTCGTCGAGTACCGGCAGTCGGTGGGGCCGCTGCTGGCCAGCCTCACCCCGCACGAGCGTGAGGTGGTC
Source organism: Micromonosporaceae bacterium (assembly GCA_039649115.1). GTDB lineage: Bacteria > Actinomycetota > Actinomycetes > Mycobacteriales > Micromonosporaceae > DATEJJ01. The sequence continues at coordinate 607 of JBBWZQ010000212.1, forward strand.
GCGCTGCGGTTCTTCGGCGAGATGACCCAGTCGCAGATCGCCGCCCGGGTGGGTTCCTCGCAGATGCACGTGTCCCGGTTGCTGACCTCGGTGCTCGGCCGGCTGCGCGGCGCGCTGGCCGACGAGACGAAAGCGGGCGCCGACGACCCGGCGGCGCGGCCGGGAGCCGGCGCGGCGGTCACTCGCTCCGCGCGCCCGCGCCCGGTTCGTAAGCGGCCGCAGGGCCGGCCGGGCCCAGCCATACCGTCTTGACGTTGCAGAACTCGCGGATGCCGTGCGCCGCCAGCTCCCGGCCGTAGCCCGAGTTCTTCACGCCGCCGAAGGGCAACTGCGGGTAGGACGTGGTCATCCCGTTCACGAACACGCCGCCGGCGTCCAGGTCGCGGGCGAAGTGCTCCTGCTCGGTGGGGTCGTTGGTCCAGGCGTTCGAACCCAGACCGAAGTCGCTGTCGTTGGCCAGCGCGATCGCCTCGTCGTAGGAGGCGGCCCGGTACAGGCCGGCGACCGGTCCGAAGACCTCCTCGGACCACATGCGCATCTGCGGGGTCAGGTCGGTCACCACCGTCGGCGGGTACCACCAGCCCGGCCGGTCCGGCACCTCGCCGCCGCACAGTACCCGGGCGCCGTGCCGCACCGCGTCCGCCACCTGCGCCACCACGTCGTCGCGCACCTGCGCCAGGGCGAGCGGCCCGACCTGGGTACCCGCGCTCATCGGGTCGCCCACCGGCAGCCGGGACATCTTCGTGACGAACGCCTCGGTGAACTCGTCGTAGACGTCGGCGTGCACGATGAAGCGCTTGGCCGCGATGCAGGACTGCCCGTTGTTCTGGCACCGCGCGGTCACCGCGACCGTGGCCGCCCGCTGCACGTCGGCCGAGGGCATCACCACGAACGGGTCGCTGCCGCCCAGCTCCAGCACCGTCTTCTTCAGCTCCCGCCCGGCGATCGCGGCCACCGCCCGGCCCGCGCCCTCGCTGCCGGTCAGCGTCGCGGCCCGTACCCGGCGGTCACACAGCACCCGCTCCACCTGATCGGCGCCGATCAGCAGCGTCTGGAACGCGCCGGCCGGGAAGCCGGCCCGGCGGAACAGGTCCTCCAGGAACAGCGCGGTCTGCGGCACGTTCGAGGCGTGCTTGAGCAGACCCACGTTACCGGCCATCAGGGCCGGCGCGGCGAACCGGATCACCTGCCACAGGGGGAAGTTCCAGGGCATGACCGCGAGGACCGGCCCGAGCGGCTGGTACCGCACGTAGGCCTGCGCGGCGCCGACCGCGGCGGCGTCGGCGCGCTCGTCCGCGAGCAGCGCGTGCGCCGTGTCGGCGAAGTACCGGCAGGCGCGCGCGCACTTCTCCACCTCCGCCTTTGCCGCGGCGACGGTCTTGCCCATCTCGGTCGTCATCATCGCCGCGGTCGAGTCGGCCTCCTCGTCGAGGATGGCCGCCGCGGCGTGCATCCACTCCGTGCGCCGGGCGAAGGTGGTCGCGTGCAGCGCGGCGAAGCCGTCGACGGCGCGGCCCAGCCGCTCGTTCACCTGTTCGGGCGACATCTCGTCGAAGATCTTGATGGTCTCCCCCGTCGCCGGGTTTGTCGTCGCGATCGGCACGGGAACCACCTCCGGATGGGTGACAGCTGGCACAATTCTCCGCTACCCGGGCCCGCGGGTGCCGAAACTGGCACGGCCACGAGGCACCAGCAATGGGCGCAGAGATGGCCCGGTCGCCGCCATGGCGCGGCCAGGCGAGGTGCGGGATGCTCAGAGTCTGAGCTCGTGGGCACCATCCGCGAGCGAGCCCGGGAGTGGGCGCCATGATCATGCACAGCGAGGCTCCGGCAGGTCCGGCGGACGGCAGCGAACACGACGTCGTCGTGGTCGGCGCGTCCGCGGGTGGCGTGGAGGCGCTGCGGGCGCTGGTCGCCGGGCTGCCCCCGGACCTGCGGGCGACCGTGCTGGTGGTGCTGCACCTGCCTCGGGAGGCACCCAGCGCGCTGCCGGCCATCCTGGACCGCGCCGGTCCGCTGCCGGCGCGGCACGCGATCGACGGCGAGGAGATGCGGTACGGGCACGTGTACATCGCCCCGGTCGATCATCACCTGCTGGTACTCGACGGGCGGATGCGGCTGTCGAGGGGCCCGAGCGAGAACGGTCACCGGCCCGCGATCGATCCCCTGTTCCGGACGGCCGCCCGGTCGTACGGTCCCCGGGTGGTCGGGATCGTGCTGTCCGGCAGCCGGGACGACGGCGCCGACGGCGCGGCCGTGGTCGCCCGGCACGGCGGGGTCACGATCGTCCAGGACCCCACCGAGGCGCTGTACGGGTCGATGCCCCTGGCCGCGATGCGGATGACCCGCGTCGACCACGTGCTGCCCGTCGGGAAGATCGGTCCACTGCTCGGTGAGCTGGGCACCCAGCCCGTCACGGACCAACCCGTCAGGCTCCCGCCCGACCGGATGGTGCCCGCCGAAGTGGACGCGGTTGTCGAAAGCGCCGACGGATCCGCGTCGAGCCCGGACACCTACGGCTGCCCGACCTGCGGCGGCGGCCTGGTCGAGATCCAGAGCGAACCGGTGCCGCGGTACCGGTGCCGGGTGGGGCACGTCTGGTCGCCGGACAGCCTGCTCGAAGAGCACACCGCGGCGCTGGAGAGCGCCCTGTGGATGGCACTGCGCGCGCTGGAGGAGAAGTCGGACCTCAGCGCGAAACTGTCCGTCGGCGGCCGGGACCGCGGCGACCTGCGCACCGCCCGCACGTACCAGTCGCTGTCCGACGAGGCGCGCCGTGCCAGCACGCTGATCCGGGAAGTCATCGCCCGGCTGGGCAGCGGCGATGGCGGGATGGACGTGGAGTAGCCTACCGGTAGATGGCGGAAGCCGAAGGTGAATGTCGCCGAGAGGCAGCCGATGAATCAGACCGACCCGCGGTTCGAGGCTCTGCTGGCCTACCTCAAGGAGACCCGCGGCTTCGACTTCACGGGCTACAAGCGGTCGAGCCTGATGCGGCGGGTCGACCGCCGGATGGTCCAGATCGGCAGCGCCGACTACGCGGAGTACCTGGACCTGCTGCAGGTCAACGCGGACGAGTTCACCGCGCTGTTCAACACCATCCTGATCAATGTCACCGGGTTCTTCCGCGACCAGGATCCGTGGGACTACCTGCGCGGCGAGATCCTGCCCCAGCTCCTCGAGGCGCGGCCGGCGGGCAGCGCGATCCGGGTGTGGAGCGCCGGCTGCGCCTCCGGTGAGGAGGCGTACTCGCTGGCCATCGTGCTCGCCGAGCTGCTCGGCGCCGACGAGTTCCGCAAGCGCGTCAAGATCTACGCGACCGACGTGGACGAGGAGGGGCTCACCCAGGCCCGGCACGCGACGTACGGCGAGCGGGAGGTGCGCGCCGTACCGCAGCAGTTGCTGGACAAGTACTTCGAGATCAGCGGCAACCGGTACGTCTTCCGCAAGGACCTCCGCCGCACGGTCATCTTCGGCCGCAACGACCTGGTGCAGGACGCGCCCATCTCGCGCATCGACCTGCTCGTCTGCCGCAACACCCTGATGTACCTCAACGCGGAGACCCAGTCGCGCATCCTGTCCCGGTTCCACTTCGGCCTCTCCGAGGGCGGCCTGTTGTTCCTCGGCAAGGCCGAAATGCTGCTCAGCCACGGCAACCTGTTCGTGCCGATCGATCTGCGGCGGCGCATCTTCCGCAAGACGCCCCGCCACGTCGGGGGCGCCGGCGCGCTGTTCGCCGAGCCGCTCCAGCAGCCCCGGCAGAGCGAGCTGGTCGGCATGGACCAGCTGCGCACCGAGGCGTTCCTGGCCAGCCCCGTGGCCCAGATCGTGGTCACCGCCGACGGTCTCGTCGCGCTGACCAACCGCCAGGCGGAGACCGCGCTGGGGGTCTCGCTGCGCGACGTCGGGCGCCCGTTCCGCGACCTCGACGTGTCCTACCGCCCCACCGAGCTGCGCGCGTACATCGAGCAGGCGCAGGTGGAGCGGCGGGTGATCCAGATCGGCGCCGTCGAGTACCCGCGCGGTGCCGGCGAGACGGCCTTCCTGGACATCCAGGTGAACCCCCTGGTCGACAACGGATCCGGCCTGCTCGGGGTGACCCTCATCTTCCAGGAGGTCACCGAACGGGTCCGGCTGCAGGAGGACCTGGAGCACGTCAACCGGCAGCTGGAAAGCGCATACGAGGAGCTGCAGTCCACCAACGAAGAACTGGAGACCACCAACGAGGAGCTGCAGTCCACCAACGAAGAGCTCGAGACGATGAACGAGGAGCTGCAGTCCACCAACGACGAGCTGCAGAACATCAACGACCAGCTGCGCGAGCGCTCCCTGGAGCTGGACGCCGCGAACGGCTTCCTGGAGGCGGTGCTGACCAGCCTGCGCGCCGGTGTCGCGGTGCTCGACCGGGATCTGCAGGTGCAGGTGTGGAACCGGCGCGCCGAAGACCTGTGGGGGCTGCGCCAGGACGAGGCGGTCGGCCAGCACTTCCTCAATCTCGACATCGGCCTGCCGACCGAGCAGTTGCGCCCGGTCATCCGCCGGGCACTGCTCAACCACGGCAAGCCCATCGAGGTCACACTGCCCGCGGTGAACCGGCGCGGGCGGCGCATCCAGGTCCGGATCGTGTGCACACCGCTGGGCCTCGACGGGAACTCCAGCGGCACGGTCCTGGTGATGGAGCCGGGGGAGTCGGTCGGGACCGCGCCGGAGCCCGCCGTCGACGCGCTGGCCGCGGGTTCACCGGATACGCAGGAGATCCGCACTCCGTAGGCATACCGTTACCGGGTGGCCGCGACCCTCTCTCCGTGGCGCGATGCCGTCGCCCATCTGCAGAGCGCCAGTCCGCTGATCCAGCCGAGCGGCTTGCCGGACGCGGTCAACGCCGCGGTCCGCGCCGTCGGCGCGGACATGTCGATCTACCTGGCCGATCCCGAACAGCGCACGTTGCGCGCGCTGCCCGAGCCGCCGCGCCCCGCGCCGGCACCGCTGGCGATCGACACCACCGTGGCCGGGCGGGCCTTCCAGGTGGCGAAACCGCTGGTACAGGGCCGTTCCAGCCGGCTGTGGCTGCCACTGCTGGACGGCGCGGACCGGCTCGGCGTCCTGGCGGTGCGGCTGCGCGGCAGCCTGACCCCCGACGACCCGGGCGTCCAGGAGGGCTGCCGGATCTTCGCGGGGTGCGTCGGCCAGCTGGTCGTGCGCATGACCGGCTGCGGTGACACGTTCCCGCGCACCTGCCGCTCCCGGCCGATGACGACCGCCGCCGAGCTGCTGCGGCGGATGCTGCCACCGATGACCTTCGCCACCCACCGCATGGTGATCTCCGGAGTCCTGGAGCCCTGCTACGAGGCGGGTGGGGACGCGTTCGACTACGCGGTGGACGATGATGTGGCCCGGCTCGCGGTGCTGGACGCGATCGGCCACGGCCTGGGCGCCGGGTTGACCGCGGCGGTCACGCTGGGCGCGATGCGCGCCGCCCGCGCCTGCGGCCTGCCGCTGCCGGCAGTGGCCGCCGCCGTGGACAACGAGCTGGTGGGGCACTTCGGCGACCTGCGGTTCGTCACCGGAGTGCTGGCCGAACTGGACGTCGACTCCGGCACGCTGCACTACGTCAACGCCGGTCATCCCCCGCCGATCCTGCTGCGCCGGGGCAAGGCGGTGGGCACCCTGCGGTACGGTCGCCGGCTGCCGCTCGGCCTGCAGGACAGCGGCGTACGGCCGGCCCGGCTGGTCCTGGAGCCCGGCGACCGGGTGCTGTTCTACACCGACGGCGCCGTGGAGGCCCGCGACCCGGACGGCAACCTGTTCGGCGTGCGGCGGCTGGTCGACCTGGCGGAGCGGCACAGCGCCGGAGGCCGACCGGCGCCGGAGGCGTTGCGCCGGCTGTCCCACGCGGTGCTCGACCACCAGAAGGGCGAGGCCCAGGACGACACCACCCTGATGCTGGTCGAGTGGGTGCCCGGCGCACGCGGCCGGATCACCCGCTGACCGGCGCGCGATACTGACCCGGTGCGCCTCGTACTGACCTCCGACACCCATGTACCGGCACGGGCACGGGATCTGCCCGCCCCGCTGTGGCGGGCGATCGACGAGGCGGACCTGGTGCTGCACGCCGGTGACTGGGTGGACGAGCGGCTGCTCGACGCGATGGCCGCCCGGTCGGCCGCGCTGCTCGGCGTCTACGGCAACAACGACGGCCCGGCGCTGCGGGCCCGGCTGCCCGAGGTGGCCTGGCTGACCGTGTCCGGGCTGCGCCTCGCGGTGGTCCACGAGACCGGACCGGCCGCCGGCCGGGAGCAGCGGTGCGACCAGCGCTTCCCCGCCGTGGACGTGCTCGTCTTCGGGCACAGCCACATCCCGTGGGACAGCACCACGCCGCGCGGCATGCGGCTGCTGAACCCGGGCTCCCCCACCGACCGGCGGCGCCAGCCCACGGCGACGTTCCTGACCGCGCGGCTGTCCCGGGACGGGTCGCTGGACGTGGCGCGGCACGAGCTTTAGCCGGACCTACCCCACCAGGACGGCGTCCACGGCCGCGGCGGCCACGCTCCGCGCGACGCGCACGGCGCCGGTACCGGCATCCAGGATCGCCGCCCGCCGCGAGTCCACCACGGCCAGCGCCACCCCGCCCGGGGCGACGAGCACCCGGTCGCCGCAGATCGCGCCCGGCCCGGTGCTGCCCAGGGCGGCCAGCAGCCGGGTCCGGCCGGCGCCCAGCGCGACCCGCGCCAGGCCGCCCGCGTAGGCGCAGGGCCCGATCGCGTACGCGACCCGCCGGCCGGCGTCCACCGCGATCTCCCGCAGGTGGTTGCCGGCGAGCCCGGTGGTGAGCTGGCCGGTCACCCGGCCGCTGTCGTCCAGCCGCGCCAGGTCGGCGAAGCCGGTCGCGGCGAGCAGCCCGCCCGGGTACCCGGCCACGCCGCCGTGCACCGCGGTCGAGCACTCGGCGCCGGGCGGCAGCCCCGGGCAGCCCAGCGGTTCGAGCTGGCCGAGGTCCACGATGTCCAGGCCGGTGGTGCTGTCGCCGTGGTAGCTGACCGCCAGCCGCGACCCGCCGGCGAACACGGCGGTCGCGTACACCGGCCAGAACCGGCCGCCGGCCGGGCGGATGGTGGCGGTGTCCGTGACCTGGTGCGCGGCGGCGTCCACGAGGGCGACCATCGGCGCGCCGGTGCGGTCGGGGCCGGCGAGGTACACGCCGTCGTCCACCACCGCCGGGGCCAGCCAGTCGACGTCGGCCGGCAGCCGGACCGCCGCGCGCATCTGGCCGGTGACGCCGTCGACGATGAAAAGCCAGGGCGGCGCCGCCACGTAGACCTGGCGCCGCGCGTCGACGGCGAGGACATGACGGGGGTACGGGCCCAGGCGGGCCGACGGATCCCGGGCAGCGAGATCCAGCCTCCACTGTGGACGGAGGTCGCGGGCGGCGAACGCGGTCAGCGCCCCGGTGCCGTCGAGCACGACCAGTGAGCCGGTGACGGCGAGCTGAGGCGGAGCCGCGCCGACCTGGCTCACGCTGCCCCCTCCCGTGGTGCACCCCCCGAGCACCAGCAGGACGGTGGCGGTCGCCACGGACAGCGCGTGCCGGATGGCGCGCATGGACCGTGTCGTTCCCCGGTGACCGCGTCCTAACCCTCCGGAGTCGCGCGATGATGGGGCGATGGACGAGATGATGGCGTGGGAGGTCGCCGAGCCCGGCCCGGTGCCGACGAGGCTTCCGCGGGGAGCTCGCGGTTCCGCGCAGGGGCCGCTGCGGCAGGTACGGCGGCCGGTACCTGAGCCGGGGCCGGACGAGCTGCTGATCCGGGTACGGGTGTGCGCGGTCTGCCGCACCGACCTGCACGTGGCAGAGGGCGACCTGCCGGCGCACCGCTCGCCCGTGGTGCCGGGGCACGAGATCGTCGGCGAGGTGGTCGGGCTCGGCCCGGCGGTGACCGGCTTCAACCCGGGCGACCTGGTCGGGGTGGCGTGGCTGCGGCACACCTGCGGCACGTGTGTCTACTGTGGACGAGGCGCGGAGAACCTGTGCCCGTACTCGCGGTACACGGGCTGGGACGCGGACGGCGGGTACGCGCAGTACACCTGCGCCCCGGCCGGCTACGTGTACCGGCTGCCCGGCGGGTACCAGCCGGCCACCCTCGCGCCGCTGCTGTGCGCCGGGATCATCGGGTACCGGGCGCTGCGCCGCTCGCGCCTGCCCGCCGGTGGCCGGCTGGGCATCTACGGCTTCGGCGCCTCCGCACACCTGGCCGCCCAGGTGGCCCTCGCCGAGGGCGCCACCGTGCACGTGCTCACCCGCGCGCAGCCGGCCCGGGAACTCGCCCGCGACCTGGGCGCCGCCTCGGTCGGCGACGCGCGGGACGAGCCGCCCGAGCCGCTGGACTCGGCGATCCTCTTCGCCCCCGTCGGCGATCTGGTACCCGTCGCGCTGGCCGCGCTGGATCGGGGTGGCACCCTCGCCGTCGCCGGCATCCACCTCACCGACATCCCGACCCTGAACTACCAGCGGCACCTGTTCCAGGAGCGCTCCCTGACCAGCGTCACCGCGAACACCCGGGCGGACGGCCGGGAGTTCCTCGCGTTCGCGGCGGCGCACCCGCTGCGCGTCACGGTCACCCCGTACCCGCTCGCCCGCGCCGACGAGGCGCTGGCCGACCTCGCCGCGGACCGGGTCGAGGGCGCCGCCGTCCTCGACGCCTCGTGAGCGACGCCTCACGAGTGACGCCGCCTGAGTAGAGTCCAGATCATGATGAAGGAGCAGTGGACGGCGGTCGACGCCTACTTCACCGACCGGCTCGCGCCGCCCGACCCCGTGCTCGAAGCGGCCCTGGCGGCCAGCGACGCGGCCGGCCTGCCGCCCATCAACGTGGCACCCAACCAGGGCAAGCTGCTGGAGCTGCTGGCCCGGGTACGGGGCGCGCGGACCATCCTCGAACTGGGCACACTCGGCGGGTACAGCACGATCTGGCTGGGCCGCACGCTGATCCCGGACGGCCGGATGGTCACGCTGGAGGCGCAGCCCCGGCATGCCGAGGTGGCGCGCGCCAACCTCGCCCGGGCCGGGCTGGCCGACATCGTGGAGGTGCGGGTCGGGCCGGCGCTGGAGACGCTGCCCAAGCTGGCCGCCGACGGAGTCGGCCCGTTCGACCTGATCTTCCTGGACGCGGACAAGATCAGCTACCCGGAGTACCTCACGTGGTCGCTGCGGCTGTCGCGCCCCGGCACCCTGATCGTCGCGGACAACGTGGTGCGGGGCGGGACCGTCACCGACGCACGCTCCCGCGACGAGAGCGTGCACGGGCTGCGGCGCTTCACCGACATGCTCGCCGCGGAGCCGAGGGTCACCGCGACCGCGATCCAGACGGTCGGCAGCAAGGGGTACGACGGGTTCGCGCTCGCCATCGTCACCGGCGACTGACCAAGATGGCAGCGCGGCGTAGCCGCTCCTCCGGTGCGGATCAGCGAGCGGGGCGAGGTCTCGCCGGGGCGTCCCGGTGGGTGGGCTTCGCCCTGGTGGCCGCCGCGTACCTGCTGGCCGGCGTGGCCGCCTGGGCGGTGTGCCTCGCGCTGGCCGGCCACCACCCGGTGACCGTCGCGCTGTGGGCCGACGTGGTCGCCACCCTCGCCGTCTTCGGGTGCTCGATGGCCGTGGCCAACGCCAGCCTGTACGACCCGTACTGGAGCGTCGCGCCACCGGTGATCGCGATCGCCTGGGCCGCGGTCGCCGGCTCCGGGGTGGCGGCCCGGCAGGTCCTGGTGATCGCGCTCATCCTGCTGTGGGCGCTGCGGCTGACCGGGCACTGGGCCGGTACCTGGCGGGGGCTGGGCCACGAGGACTGGCGGTACGTCGACCTGCGCACCGGTACCGCCGGCCGGCTGCCCTGGTGGCTGGTCAACCTCGGGGGCATCCAACTGCTGCCGACACTGGTGGTCTTCGCCGGGATGCTGTCGGTGTGGCCGGCGCTGACCGGAGCCCGCGGGTTCGGGCCGCTGGACGTGCTGGCCGCGGCCGTCACGCTGGCCGCGATCGGGCTGGAGGGCCTGGCCGACGCGCAGCTCAAGCGCTTCGCGGCCGACCCGGCGCACCGGGGCCGGATCGCCGACGTGGGGCTGTGGCGGTGGGTCCGCCACCCCAACTACCTCGGCGAGATCGCGTTCTGGTGGGGCCTGTGGCTGTTCGGGCTGGCCGCCGCGCCGGGCTGGTGGTGGAGCATGCTGGGGCCGGCGGTCATGGTGGCGCTGTTCGCCTTCGCGAGCGTGCCGCTGATGGACCGCCGCTCGCTGGCCCGCCGCCCCGGGTACGGCGAGCACATGCTGGCGGTGCCGGCGCTGCTGCCGCGCCCCTGGCGTACCCCCGGAACACGCTGAGCCGGCTCACCCGCCGCGGCGGCCCTGCCAGTGCCGCGGCGTCTGGCCGGCCGGGGCGCCGCGGCCATACTGCTTCACCTTGCCCACCGGCGGCGGCACGGCCTTTCCCTTGGCCAGGGCCCGGCGCTCGGCCCGGTTCGTCGGCTCCGGCGGCGCGTCGTCCGCGGCCTCGGCCGTTTCCTCGGCGTCATCCTGGGCCGGAACCTCGGCCTCGGCCGTGATCTCCGGGGCCGCAGGCTCGGCCTCGGCCGGCTGCGCCTTCTTCGTGCCGCGCTTGGCAGGCATGGGTTGATCTCCTCCCGGGGCTACTTGACCTCCGCATTTTCCCGGAAGGCGCGGGAGGCCCGGCCACGGGGGTCCGTGGCCGGGCTCCGTGGCGGTGTCAGTGGCGGCGCCAGCGGACCGCCGGACGCAGGGCGGCCAGGTCGGCCCGGCCCTTGTGCCGGTCGGCGACCTCGTACAGCGACGTCAGCAGGGTGTCCGACAGCAGGTGCGGGGACAGGCCCAGGTCGACCAGCCCGGTGTGCGCCACCTTGTAGTAGTGCGCCTCCGCCTCCACCCGCGGGTTGTCCAGGTGCTCGACCTCGACCGCGTTCGGGTGCAGGTCGGCGACCAGCTTCGCGATCTCCAGTACCGACATGCTCTCGGTCATCTGGTTGAACACGCGGTATTCGCCCGGCTGTGCGGGGTGCTCGGCGGCCAGCCGGACGCACTCGACCGTGTCGCGGATGTCGATCAGGCCGCGCGTCTGCCCGCCCTCGCCGTAGACGGTGAGCGGGTGGCCCAGCGCGGCGAGGATGACGAAGCGGTTGAGCACGGTGCCGAAGACCGCGTCGTAGTCGAACCGGGTGGCCAGCCGCTCGTCCCGTACCGTCTGCCCGGTCTGCTGCCCGTAGACCACGCCCTGGTTCAGGTCGGTGGCGGCCAGGCCCCACACCCGGCAGGCGAACTCGATGTTGTGGCTGTCGTGCACCTTCGAGAGGTGGTACATCGACGGCGGGCGCTTGGGGTACAGCATCCGGTCGGTCCGCCCGTTGTGGGTGACGGTGAGCCAACCCTCCTCGATGTCGATGTTCGGGGTGCCGTACTCCCCCATCGTGCCCAGCTTCACCAGGTGGATCGACGGGTCGATCTCGGCGATCGCGTACAGCAGATTGAGCGTGCCGACGATGTTGTTGGTCTGGGTGTACACCGCGTGCTGCCGGTCGATCATCGAGTACGGGGCGGCGCGCTGCTCGGCGAAGTGCACCATCGCGTCGGGCCGGAACTCGCGCACCACCCGGTAGGCGAACTCGGCATCGGTGAGGTCCCCGACGAACGTGGCCAGCCGCACGCCGGTCAGCTCGTGCCAGGCCCGGACCCGGGTGGCCAGCGACTCGATCGGCACCAGGCTCTCCGCGCCCAACTCGTGGTCGTACTGGCGGCGCACGAAGTTGTCGACGATACCGACCTCGTGGCCGCACTCGGACAGGTGCAGCGCGGTCGGCCAGCCGAGGTAGCCGTCTCCCCCGAGAACGAGGATCTTCATGCCGGTCCTTTCGTGACGTCACCGTTGCTGGAGCGTTACCCCCGATCTTCACCCAGGAACCTCAAGACCGCCTCACAGTCGACCGGTCTGACCGGCACCCACCGAACGGTCGGCATAATCTTGGCCACGTGATGATCGGGCACGGCCGGTGGGGACGTTTCCTGCGATACGCCGCGACCTCGGCGGTGGCCACACTCGCGAGCGCGGCCACATTCGCGGTGACGTACCGGCTCCTGCACGCCGGCCCGCAGCTGGCCAGCGTCACCGCCTTCGCCGCCGGCGCACTGATCAACTTTACCGGCAGCCGGCTCTGGGCCTGGGCCAGCCAGCGGCGGGGCCTGAGCCGGGACGCGATCTTGTACGCCGCGCTCGCGACATGCACCGCACTGGCCGCCGCCGGAGTCACCAGCCTTGCCGACGGGTACACGGGGCGGCTGGGCCTGTCCGACGATCGGCGCGTGGTCCTGGCCGAGGTGGCCTACTTCGCCACCTATGCGGCGATGTTCCTGGTCAAGTTCGTGCTGCTGGATCGCGTGCTGTTCGCCTCGCGGCCGGTGACGTCCGCGGACACGGCTCCCCGGTGACGCCCGGCAACGCCACACGCTCGCGCCGCCAGGTGGTGAGCACCACGCGCGCGTAGCGCAGTCCGTACCCGAGATTGTTGCCCTTCTTCGACCGGCCGCCGGCCCGCCGGTGCATGGTCATCGGCCGCTCGACCACCCGGTAGCCGCGGCAGAGCAGGCCGACCAGCAGCTCCGAGGACTGGTACTGCGGCTGGGTCAGGCGCACCGCGCCGGTGACCTCGGCCCGCATCGCGCGGAACCCGAACGAGGTGTCGGTCACCCGCTGCCGGCCGAGCAGCGACACCAGTGAGGCGAAGACGCGGGTACCGAGGCGGCGCACCCGGTCGGTGGACTCGTTGACGCCCAGCCGGCGCGACCCGGTGACGAAGTCCGCCTCGCCGTCCAGCAGCGGGTGCAGCAGCACGGGCAGCTCGGCCATGTCGTACTGGCCGTCCGCGTCGGTGGTGACGATGAACCGGGCACCGGCCTGCCGGGCCAGGTGGTAGCCCAGCCGCAGCGCGGCACCCTGGCCCCGGTTGACCGGCACCGCGCAGGTGTAGGCGCCGCGTTCCCGGGCCACCTCGGCGGTGGCGTCGGTGGCACCGTCGACCACGACCAGCGGGGCGACCGCCAGCCCGAGGCACTGCGCCGGCACCGTGTCCAGGACGGGTCCGAGCGTGTCCGCCTCGTTGTACGCCGCGATCAGCACGGCCACCTCGGGCAGGCGCAGGTCCCCGTACCGCTCGCGGAACTCGGCGAGCGCGTCGGCGTCCGCCGGCTCCGGGAAGGTGTCCGCTGGTGCGCCCCGGCCGACCAGGGCCCGCAGCCCGAACAGGCCGGCCGCCGGGAGCAGGACGTACCCGGGCAGCTGGTAGCGCCAGGAGAACTCGAACACGTCGCCGAGCAGCAGGACCAGCCCGGCACCCAGCAGGTACACCAATGCCGGGGCAGAGCGGCGGACCACCCCGGCGAGCGCGGCCAGCACGCAGAGCAGGATCACCGGCCCCGGTGTGTACCCGCCGTGCAGCTGGTACCAGCGCAGCCCGGTGGCCAGCGGGGTGACCACCCGCGCCGGTCCGCCGCCGTAGCGGGCGCCGAGCTGCGCCACGGTCTGCCCGGTCACCACCGGCGGGTACCACTGGTAGCCGGTCTGGAAGCGCCACCGCTCGATCGCCGGCTGGCCGGTGTCCCGCCCGTCCGTGCGTTGCCAGGAGAACACGCGGGCCGCGTCGAACAGGACCGAACGGGCGAACTCCACCGGCTGGTGCCGGATGACACGCAGCGAGAAGTCCCGCAGGACGTCGTCGGCCGTCTTCCCGGGCGGGGTCGCGATCGGCTTGTTGGCGGGAGAGGCCGGATCGTGCGTCCAGTAGTCCGGACCGAGCCGCTGCGCCCGCGGGACCGTCGGGCACAGCGGGCGCTGATAGGCGGGCATTGCCAGGCCGGTGCAGTCGGCGAAGGTGGCCACCCGGCCGTACAGCGTCACGCCGCGCACGTTGGAGGTTCCCCACTGGCCGGTGACCGCGTGGAAGTGCGCGGCGTAGACGACCAGGGGCAGCGCGAAAGACACCGCGAGGGTACCGGCGAGCAGCGCCCGGCGGCGCCAGGTGCGGGTGGCCGCGATCGCGTACACCACCGCGGCGAGGATCAGCGGCTCCCCCACCGCGCGCACGGTGACCGCGGCGCCCAGCGCCAGCCCGGCCAGCGCCGCCCGCCACCAGCTGGGCCGGTCCGGCCAGACCAGCACCGCGAACGCGGCCACCAGCAGCGCCTGGAACAGCGCGTCGGACATCACGAGCTGCTCGATCTGCAACTGGTACGCGTCCAGCAGGATCGGCGCGGTGGCCAGCGCGGCCAGCACCCGCCACCCGCCGGTCGTCAACCGTCCCTTGTGGATGATCACGGCGTAGGTGACGACCGCCATGCCCAGCCCGAGCAGGTGCTGCACCACCGGCACCGCGGTCAGCGGTCCCACCGCGAGCACGGGCTTGAGCAGCAGCACGTCGTACCCGATCGGGTCCTGCCCGGCCGGATCCAGCGTGGGCAGGCTGGACAGGTACGAGCCGATCGAGTCGATCGACAGCAGCGCCGGCCGGTACGCGATCGTCGTGATCACCCGCAGCGCGAGCCCGATCGCGAACAGCACCGCGAACACCCAGTGGCGCCGGAGCACCGCCTTCATCGCAGGTCGGTCCAGACCCCGGCGAGGCCCCCGTCGAGGTCCACCGACGGCCGGTATCCCAGTGCGCGGGCGCGCTCGATCGAGACGATCACCGCCGGCATCTCGCCCCGCTTGGCCGCGACGTGCTCCACCGGCAGCGGCCGGCCGGTCGCCCGGCGTGCCGCCTCGATGAGGTCGAGCACGCTGACCGACCGGCCGGACCCGACGATCAGCGGCCCGACCTGCCCCGCCCGCCAGGCCGCCAGCAGCCCGGCCACCACGTCGTCCACGTGGACGAAGTCGCGTACCTGCGTGCCGTCGCCGTAGACCTGGACGGTCGTGCCGGCGCGGGCGGCCCGCATCAGGCGCGGTACCAGGCTGTCCTTGTGCGCCATGCCCGGCCCGTACACGTTGGTCAGCCGCAGCGCGCAGCAGGCCAGCCCGTACCCGCCCGCGTATCCCGAGAGCAGCATCTCGGCGGCGGCCTTGGTCGCGCCGTAGGGCGTCAGCGGGCGCAGCGGCAGCCCCTCATGGATGGTGTCGCTGCCCACGTCGCCCACGACGGCGTTGGTGGAGGACATCAGGAACCGGGGCACCTCGCGCTGCCGGGCCAGTTCGAGCAGGCCCGCGGTGACCTCGACGTTGACCTCGTGCACGAGGGCCGGATCGCGCAGCGAACCGAGCACCGAGGTGATCGCCGCGAGGTGCACGATCCCGGTGGTGCCCGGTGCCACCGCCTTGTCCCGCACGGCCGGATCGCGCAGGTCGCCGGTGACGGTCTCCACCTCGATGGAGGGGAACGGCGCCTGGTCGCAGACGGTCAGGTGCGCGCCGCGGGAGCGCAGCGCGGCGACGACGGTACGACCGACGAAGCCCGTGCCGCCCGTCACCAGTACCCGCTCGCCCGCCAGTTCCACGCCGTGACCGCCCTTCCTCGCCCGAGCCGTACCCCGCCCGCAGCAGGGTACGCGACCAACCTCGCCTTGCGATCAGCGTCCCGGCCGGTCCGCCGGCCCGCACAGCCCATTGATCACGGTGTCCACCACGCCGTCGACGAGACCCAGGCGCTCGGGCTCGGGCACCGCGGCCAGCGGCCCGTCGAGCAGGAGCATGGCCAGGCCGTGCATGGTCGCCCAGGCCGTGGTCTCGCCGAAGGGCCGGCGGGCCAGCGACAGCCGCCCGGCGGCGACGAGGTCGTCGAGGGTCTCGGTGAGCATCCGGAACGCCGGCGACTCCAGCATGGCCGCGCTGGCCTCCTCGTGGCTCTTGTCCGAGCGGCAGAACGCGGTGCGGAACAGTCCCGGCTCGGCCAGCGCGAAGTGGACGTAGGCCCGGCCCAGGGCGCCCAGCCGGCGCTCGGCATCCGCGGCCGGATCCGGCAGCGGGTCAGTGGCGGCCAACTCGGTCGCCATGCTGTCCGCGAGTTTGGCCTGCGCGGCCTCCTTCACCGCGTGGATCAGGTCGCCGTAGCCGGCGAAGTGCCGGTAGGCCGCGGTCGCGGAGACGCCCACCTTGCGCGCCGCCTCGCGCAGCACCACGGCCTCCGGCCCACCCCGCCGGGCGAGGTCGATCGCCGCCCCGGTCAGCGCGTTGGCCAGGTCGCCGTGGTGGTAGCTGTTGCGCTTCATTGCCACAACTCCATCCTGCCGGATGTTGACACCGTTAGCATCTCATCGTATGTTGACGGCGTAAACAGTGTTGACATCGTAAACACCGAGGGGGACAGCGATGCTCCATCGATACGGCGCGTTCGTGGCACGCCGGGCGAGGATCCTGCTCGTCGTGGCCGCCGTGTGCATGATCGGGGCCGGCGTGCTGGGGGTGGGCGCGTTCGGCAAGCTCCAGAACGGCGGCTTCCAGGACCCGGCCGCCGAGTCCACCCGGGCCGAGCAGCTCATCAACGCGCACTTCGGCGGCCAGACCAACCTGGTGCTGCTGGTCACCGCGCGCTCCGGCTCGGTCGACGGCACCGCCGTGGCCACCGCCGGCCGGCGGCTGACCGCCGACCTGGCGGGCGAGGCGGACATGGCGGACGTGCTGTCGTACTGGTCGACCGGCGCGGCGGGCCTGAAGTCCGGCGACGGGCGGCAGGCCATCGTGCTCGGCCACGTCACCGGGGACCAGGGGCAGCTGCTGGACCGGTCCAAGGCGCTGTTCGCGAAGTACGCGGTCGACCAGGACTCGGTGACCGTACTCGCCGGCGGCGTGGGCGGCATCTACAAGGACGTGAACACGCAGGTCACCCGGAGCCTGGCGGTGGCCGAGAGCATCGCCGTCCCGCTGACCCTGCTCCTGCTGGTACTCGCCTTCGGCAGCGTGGTGGCGGCCCTGCTGCCGCTGGCCATCGGCGGCGTCGCGATCATGGGTACCTTCGCCGAACTGTCCATCCTCGGCTCGCTCACCGACGTGTCGATCTTTTCGATCAACCTCACCACGGCGCTCGGCCTCGGCCTCGCCATCGACTACGGCCTGTTCATGGTCAGCCGGTTCCGGGAGCAGTTGGGCCGGGGTGACACCGTGCCGGAGGCGGTCGCCCGTACCGTGGCCACCGCCGGGCGTACCGTCATCTTCTCCGCCGCGGCCGTGATCGCCGCGCTCGGCGCGCTCCTGGTGTTCCCGCTGTTCTTCCTGCGCTCCTTCGCCTACGCCGGCATGGGCGTGGTCGCGATCGCCGCGCTCGGCGCGCTGGTCGTGCTGCCCGCGCTGCTCGCGGTGCTCGGCCGGCGGGTGAACGCCGGGCGCCTGCCCTGGTCCTCGTCGGTGCCGGGGGCCGACTCGCCGCGCTGGGGCCGGCTGGCCGGCGCCGTCATGCGCCGGCCCGCGCTCACCGCACTGCCGATCATCGCGCTCCTGCTGCTCGCCGCGAGTCCGCTGCTCGGCGTCGCGTTCGGCACCGCCGACCAGGGCGTCCTGCCCGCGTCGGCGCAGAGCCGCCAGGTGGCCGACGCGCTCGTGCAGCGCTTCCCCGGCAACGCCGGCGCGCCGCTCGACGTGATCATCTCCGGGCCGGTGGCGGCGGCGCCGCTGGCGGACTACGCCCGGGGACTGTCGCGGCTGCCCGGCGTGGCGACGGTGCAGAGCAGCGCCGGCACCTTCGCCCACGGCCAGCTGGCGGGGCCGACCGGGGAGTGCTCGCCGGCACCCGGCTCTGGCTCCGGCTCCGGCTCCGGCTCCGGCTCCGGCTCCGGCTCGGGCGCCGGCTCCGGCTCTGGCTCTGGTTCCGGCTCTGGCTTTGGCTCGGGCGTCGGCTGTGCCCGGCCGGCGGACAAGGCGCTGGGCCGGCCGGACGGGCAGCGCCTCACCGTGGTCACCACCCTGGCCGGTCAGTCCACGCAGGCGCAGGACCTGGTCCGCGGCATCCGCGCCACGGCCGGGCCGGCGGGCACCACCGCGCTGGTCGGCGGCTCCGCCGCGGACCTGATCGACACGAGGCACGCGATCGGCACCCGGCTGCCGCTGGCGATCGCCCTGGTCGTGCTGACCACGTTCGTGGTGCTGTTTCTGTTCACCGGCAGCGTGGTACAGCCGCTGCGGGCACTGGTGCTCAACGCGCTGAGCCTGTCCGCCACGCTCGGCGTGCTGACCTGGATCTTCCAGGACGGTCACCTGTCCGGCCTGCTCGGCTTCACCCCGCGCCCGATGGACCTGTCCATGACCGTGCTGCTGTTCTGCATCACGTTCGGCCTGTCCATGGACTACGAGGTGTTCGTGATGAGCCGCATCAAGGAACTGCACGACCAGGGGGCGGCAGCGGCGACGGCGGTCAGCCAGGGACTGGCCCGCACCGGCCGCATCGTGTCGACCGCGGCCGGGTTGCTGGCCGTGACGTTCTTCGCCTTCGGCACCGGGACGGTCAGCTTCCTGCAGATGTTCGGGATCGGCAGCGGCCTGGCGATCCTGATCGACGCGACGCTGGTACGGGGGGTGCTGGTGCCGGCGGCGATGCGGGTGCTCGGCCCGGGCGCCTGGTACTCGCCGAGGCCGCTGCGCCGGATCCATGCCCGGGTGGCGCTCAGCGAAGCCTGACCGGGGCGGCGGGCCGAGGCCCGTGAGTGGTGCGGACCGCGGTGGTCGTGCGCGAGCTGAGATCTTGGCGGGGATGGCACCGGATTCGGTGCCGTTGCCGCCAAGATCCGGCATGGAGCCGTGGCTCGCGGCCCGGCATCGGCTCGGGTGCGGGCTGGGTTCCAGGTGGCTGATCGGGAGTTGCCGGAGGAGTGTGCGGTCAAATGCACGATCCTCCGGCAACCTCCGATCTCGCCGCACCCAGCATGATCACGGTGATGAAGGGGTCCGGGTGGACCGGGGCTACTCGGCTCGGGCGTTGTCCAGGTCGAAGGCTCCCGGGCTGATGTACACCCAGATCGCCCGGATGTCCGTCAGCGTCGTCGCGTCGCAGGAGAACCCGTTGGTCAGGTCGGCCTGGAACGTGGTGGTGGTGCTCTGCGGTACCCACGCGAAGGCGCCCTGGCACCAGGTGAACGCCGAGCCGACCTGTACCGCGATGTCCACCGAGGTACCGGCGGCGGCACCGGTGCGCACGTCCACCTTGAGCGCGGACTTGGCCGAGATGTCCACCGGCGTCGCGAGGTTGGTGCCGAACCAGCCACCGTCGGCCGCGTCCACGTGCAGCCCGAACGAGCCGTCGGTGTGGTACGTGGACTGCTGGCTCAGCGTGCCGGCGTTGGTCTGCCAGCTGCCCGGCGCCCAGCCGTCCAGAGTGGAGCCCTCGAACGAGGCGAACTGGATCGGCGCGCCCGGATCCGGCTTGACGGTGACGACGATACTGGCCACATTGGACAGACGGTGGAACCCGTCCTCGACCGTGTACGCCGCGTTCGCCTTGCCGTGGAAGCCCGCCGCCGGCGTGAAGGTGACCGCGCCGCCAGCACCCAGCACGAACTGTCCACCGGCGACGGTCAGGGAGCTCTGCCGCCCGGCGGTCGCCGGATCCAGGTCGACGGTGCCCGGCCGGACCGCGGTCAGGTACGCGGTGTCGTTGGCCGCCGGGCTCACCGTCACCGGGGTGTCGAACGCGGTGGTGACGCTGTCGTTGTCCGCGACCGGTGGGAAGTAGCGCCGCCCGGTCGCGAGGCGCACCTCGGCATTGCTGATCGTGGTGCACACCGGGCTCGGGCAGTACACGGTGAAGCCGTCGTAGTCCGGGTACAGGTTGCCGTCGTCGTAGGTGCCGGCGAGCATCCAGTACAGCAGGCCGGTGCCGCCGGCGTTGATGAGCGCGTCGGTCCAGGTCTGGTAGACCGGGTTGCGGGTGGCCTTGTCCAGCAGGCCGAACTCGCCCAGCATCACGGCCTTGTGGATGCGCCGTGCCTCGCGCACGTGCGAGGTGATCCAGTCGGTGCCCCACGCCGGGGTCTTGCCCCAGCCGTCCGGGTACAGGTGGAAGGACATCACGTCGATCGCGGGCAGCGCGGCGAGCGCGACGGTGTCCACGCCCTCGCCGCAGTTGGTGGTCCAGTCCGGACCGCCCGGATCCGTGCAGTAGAAGCCCTCGTCGCCGACGCTGACCAGGTGGTGCTGGTCGATGCTCTTGATGTACCGGGACATCGTGTCGGCCCAGGACGTCAGCGTGGCCGTGGTGCAGGTCGACGACTGCGGGTACAGGCCGGAGCCCTTGCACCGCGGCTCGTTGCCCAGCTCCCACGTCATGATGGTGGGATCGTCCTTGTACGCCAGCCCGGTCAGCGGGTTCACGTGGTTGAGCACGTGCGCGATCCAGTCCTGGTACCAGCCGACGATGCGCGGGTCGGTGTAGAAGTCGTCGTGGTTGTCGTCGCCGGCCCAGCGCACGTACTGGTCCATGCCGCCGAAGTCGCTCCAGTTGTTGGTGAGCCCGAGGACCAGCTTGACGCCGGCCTGCGCGGCGCGCGCGATCACCGGATCCAGCCGGGACAGCCCGTCGGGGCCGTCGTTGTACGCGGGCTTGGTGCCGTCCCAGTACTGGAAGTAGACCCCGTTCTGCTTGCCGCGCACGGAGTTGGTGCCGTCCTGGTTGCCGATGTCCAGGAAGGCCCAGGTACGCAGCACGGTGAAGCCGGCCGTCGAGGCGCGGCTGAAAATATCATCGACCGAACTCTGCGCCGCGTACATCAGGTAGTAGTTGTTGGTGCCGGCGAACCGGAACGGGCGGCCGGCCAGGGTCAGGTCGCCGCCGGCGCGGCGCACGAAGGCCTCCCGGTGCTGGCCGCTGCCGTTGTCGGGGCTGGTCGACGTGGGGCCGCTGCCGGGGCTGGCCGAGGCGGTACCGGCGGCCGCGGCGGCGAGCAGCAGGCCGGCGACGGTACCCAGTACGGCCCGGATCCTGCCGTTCATGGGGGCGCTCACTCTCCGGGGTCATGGTGCGGCTGAAGGGACGGATGACCGGGATAAGCACCGTCACGGTACGAGCGCGTTACGTGAGTGTCAATGCGCTACTTACCCGGTTCAGTCACCGGTGCTCCGGCGCCGGCCGGATGAACTCGTGGGTGTGGCCGGCCGGCGCGTACCCGAGCCGCGCGTACAGCTTCGCCGGCCAGTCGTCCGCGTCGGCCACCAGGAAGACCAGGTCACACCGTGCCGCCCGGGCACGCCGCAGTCCCTCGGCGAGCAATGCCCGGGCCAGCCCGCGGTTGCGGTGCTCCGGCCCCGTCAGCACGTCCTCGATCTGCGCCACCCGCGCCGCCCGGTCCACGTACAGGTCGGCGCGCGCGATCACCTCGGCACCCTGGCGTACCCCCAGGAAGGTCACCTCGTCCGCGCCGCGCAGGATGGCCGACCGCCGCCGGGCCAACTGCTCGACGGCCTCGTCGGCCAGGTCCGGATACTGCGCGCGCCACTCCTGGCGGCCGGTCTCGATCATGGTGTCCAGGTCGACCGGCTCCACCCTGATGCCGGGATCGGCGGCCGGCGCGCCATCCCCCGCCTGGCACATGACGACGTTGGTGGAGTGCTGGTAGCCGGCGTCCAGGAACGGCTGGGCGTCGATGTCCCGGTGCGCATCCACCAGGCGGTGGGTCAGGCCGGCGCCGCCGAGCACGTCGTCGGCCGCGACCACCACGTCCGCCGCGACCACCACGTCCGCCGCGCCGGTCGGGCTGGTCAGGATGAGCTTGTTGTTCAGGTACGACGCGGCGAAGTCCGGGTTGAGCACGGCGAACCCGCCGGGTACCGGCACGACGCGCCCCGCCTGCCGCCGCGCGACGGCCGCCAGGAACGCCACCGCCCGAGCGAGCGCCACCGCCCGAGCGGGCAAGGAGCCATCCACGGTCGGCACTCTACGCGGGGGAGGCGACGTGGCGGGCGACACTGCCGGGCCGGTTGCCGGGGCGACCGGGCTCACCTGCGCCAATACTGTCTGGATGCGCTTGCTACATGAACTCCCGCCGCACGAGTTGACCTACGACGACGTCTTCCTGGTGCCGGACCGCTCGGCCGTCGAGTCGCGCCTGGACGTGGACCTGGCCACCGCGGACGGCAGCGGTACCACCGTCCCCGTCGTGGCCGCCAACATGACCGCCGTGGCCGGCCGGCGGATGGCCGAGACCATGGCCCGCCGCGGCGGGCTCTGTGTGATCCCGCAGGACATCCCGGTGGACGTGGTCGTGGAGGTCATCTCCTGGATCAAGCAGCGGCACCTGGTGTACGACACGCCGATCGTGCTGCGCCCCGGCGACACCGTGTCGGAGGCCCTGGCCCTGCTGCCCAAGCGCGCGCACAACGCGGTCCTCGTGGTGGAGGACGGCCGGCCGGTCGGCGTGGTGACCGAGGCGGACTGCGGGGAGGTGGACCGCTTCGCCCAGCTGCGTACCGTCATGTCGGCGCAGCCGCTGACCCTGCCCGACGGCATCGGGCCGCAGGATGCCTTCGACCGGCTGGCCGCGGGCCGGCACCGGCTGGCCCCGGTGGTCGGCGCGGACGGCCGGCTGGTCGGCATCCTGACCCGCAAGGCGGCGCTGCGTGCGAGCCTGTACCGGCCCGCGGTCGACGCGGCCGGGCGGTTGCGCATCGCCGCGGCGACCGGCATCACCGGTGACGTCACGGGCCGCGCGGACAAGCTGCTCGCCGCCGGAATCGACGTGCTGGTGCTGGACACCGCGCACGGTCACCAGGAGCGGATGCTGGCGGCGCTGCGCGCGGTCCGGGCACTGTCGCCCCCGGTGCCGGTGGTGGCCGGCAACGTGGTCACCTCGGCCGGCGTGGACGATCTGGTCGAGGCCGGCGCGAACATCGTCAAGGTGGGTGTCGGGCCCGGTGCGATGTGCACCACCCGGATGATGACCGGGGTGGGCCGGCCGCAGTTCTCGGCGGTACGGGAGTGCGCCGAGGCCGCCGCCCGGCACGGCGCGTCCGTGTGGGCCGACGGGGGCGTGCGCCATCCCCGGGACGTCGCGCTCGCCCTGGCCGCCGGCGCGTCCAACGTGATGATCGGCTCGTGGTTCGCGGGTACCAACGAGTCCCCCTCGGATGTGCAGCGGGACAGCGACGGCCGGCTGTACAAGGAGAACTTCGGCATGGCGTCGGGCCGCGCGGTGAGCCGGCGCACCGCGGAGGAGTCGGTGTACGACCGGGCCCGCAAGGGGCTGTTCGAGGAGGGCATCTCCACCGCCCGCATGTACCTGGACCCGCAGCGGCCGGGCGTGGAGGACATCCTGGACACGATCGTGGCCGGGGTACGGTCGGCGTGCACGTACTCCGGCGCCGCCACCCTCGCCGAGTTCCAGCGGCGGGCCGTCGTCGGGGTGCAGAGCGGCGCCGGGTACCGCGAGGGGCAGCCGCTGCCGACCAGCTGGTAACGATCGCCGGCCGGCGCGCGTTACCCTTCGGCAGCGAGGCGACAGAGGAGGCGCGGAGCCAAGTGCGTGATCCAGACGAGCTGTACCACCTGCTGGACGACCGACCGGAGCTCGGCAGTCCGGTGCTGATCCAGGCGCTGACCGGATTCGTGGACGCCGGCTCCGCCACCCGGCTGGCCCGCGAGCAGCTGCTGACCGCGCTGGACTCCCGCCTGGTCGGCACGTTCGAGGCGGACGAGCTGTACGACTACCGCTCGCGCCGGCCCACCATGCTGTTCGTCGAGGACCACTGGGAGCACTACGAGCCGCCCCGGCTGGAACTGCACGCGGTCCACGACACCGCCGGCACCCCCTTCCTGCTGCTCAGCGGCGTGGAGCCGGACCTGCGCTGGGAGGCGTTCGTGGCCGCCCTGATCGCCCTCGTCGACCGGCTGTCGGTCCGGCTGACCGTCGGGCTCAACGCGATCCCGATGGCGGTGCCGCACACCCGGCCCACCGGGGTCACCGCGCACGCCACCCGGCGCGACCTGATCGTCGGGCACGAGCCGTGGCTGCAGCGGGTCCAGGTGCCGGCCAGCGCCGGGCACCTGCTGGAGTACCGGCTGGGCAAGGCGGGCCGGGACGCGCTGGGCTTCGCCGTGCACGTGCCGCACTACCTGGCGCAGACCGAGTACCCGGCCGCCGCCGCGGTGCTGCTGGAATCGATCGCGAACGCCTCCGGCCTGACCCTGCCGACCGCCGCGCTGCACGAGGCGGCCCAGCTGATCCGGGCCGACGTGGACCGCCAGATCGCCGAGGCCGACGAGGCGGCCGCGCTGGTGCAGGCGCTGGAGCAGCAGTACGACGCGTACCTGCACGGCCGGGAGACCAACCTGCTCGCCACCCAGACCGGCCCGCTGCCCACCGCCGACGAGCTGGGCGCCGAGCTGGAACGGTTCCTCGCCGAGCAGACGAGGCCGGGCGAGCCGCCGCAGGTCTGAGGTACCCCCCAGAAACATCGACGGCCGGACCAACCCCGGCCGTCTTTTTTCTGTTCAAGATGGACATGTTTCGATATAGTTACTGATCAGTAACGTCCTCCTCCGCCCACCCCCGGGAGGATCCCGTGACCCTTCGCCCCCGTCCCCGAACCCTCGTCCTGTCCCTGTCCCTCGCCCTCGCCGTACCGGTCGCGATCGGCTTCGCCGCTCCGGCCTACGCGGCCAGCGTCCGCTACGCGGCACTGGGCGACTCGTACTCCTCCGGCGTCGGCACCGGCAACTACGACCCGGCCAGCGGCGCCTGCGAGCGCAGCCCGCAGTCGTACGCGCCGCTCTGGGCCGCGGCCCACGCGGTGGCCAGCTTCGCCTTCGCCGCGTGCGGCGGCGCCACCACCGACGACGTCCGCGCCAACCAGCTGTCCGGCCTGTCCGCCGGCACCACCCTGGTCACCATCACGATCGGCGGCAACGACGCGGGCTTCGCGACCGTGCTGACCACCTGCCAGCTCGGCACCGACGCGATCTGCGACGCGGCGGTCGGCACCGCCCGGGCGTACGCGACCACGGTGCTGCCCGGCAAGCTGGACCGCACCTACGCGGCGATCCGCTCGCACGCGCCGAACGCGCGCCTGGTCGTGCTCGGGTACCCGCGCCTGTTCGAACTGACCGCAAGCTGCGGGCTGCTCGGCATGAGCCTGCACAAGCGGACCACATTGGACCAGGGTGCCGACGCGCTCGCCGGGGTGACCGCGGGTCGCGCGGCGGCGGCCGGCGCGACGTTCGTCGATGCCCGCCCGGGCTTCGCCGGACACGGCATCTGCGCGTCCAGCGCCTGGATCAACGGGCTCACGCTGCCGGTCACCGACTCGTTCCATCCAAAGGTGTCGGGTTACCGCTATGGTTACCTGCCCGCACTCACGGCCAGCACCGGCTGACGGGCCGTACTTTCCGGGAAACGGCGAGGAGGGAGGCGGTCCCCCGACCGGGTGGACCCGCGATCGGCCGGCTCTGCGCAGAGTGGCGCGATTGCGTCATGGCGTAATCTCGCCAGCGATCTTCGTTGACATGCCCGCACCGGACTTCCCATCGTTCGGTCAGCGGATCGTGTCTGTTTCGCTGTTGACGCTCGCCCACCGGTGACCCGGTGGGCGATGTCGACCCGTGCAGATGGGCTGGAGGACCTTGATGCACCTACCCCGGAAGCTCCGTTCCACTCGCACCACCGGACGGACCCGCGTGCTCGCGGCCGCCGTTGTCGCCGCGACAGCCCTGTTCGGGCTGCCCGCGCCGGCGAACGCCGTGTCCACCGGTCCGGCGAAGGGGACGAAGGCGAACATCGTCGCCGTGTGTGGCACTCCCAAGAAGGGCGAGGTCGGCTGTTTCGCACTGCGCCGCACCGACATCAGCGCCGGCAAGGGGGTCCGGCCGGCCGCGACGGTGCCCGGGTACGGCGCGAGTGACCTGCAGACCGCGTACCAGTTGCCGGCCGACGGTGGAGCCGGGCAGACGGTCGCGATCGTGGACGCGTTCGACAACCCGAATGCCGAGTCCGACCTGGCCGTGTACCGGCAGCAGTTCGGGCTGCCGGCGTGCACCTCGGCCGACGGCTGCTTCCGGAAGGTCGACCAGCGCGGCGGCACCAGCTACCCGCCGACCGACGCCGGCTGGGCCGCGGAGATCGCGCTCGACATCGAGATGGTCTCCGCCGCCGCACCGGCGGCGCACATCCTGCTGGTGGAGGCGGACAGCTCCACGTTCGCCAACATGGTGGCCGCGGTGGACCAGGCGGTGACCCTGGGCGCGAAGTACGTGTCCAACAGCTACGGCACCGGATACACGGCCACGCCCGGCAGCGGCGAGGACCCCTCCGAGACGACCGACCTGGACCCGCACTACAACCACCCGGGCGTGGCGATGGTGGCCAGCACCGGCGACGACGGGTTCGGCGTGTCCTACCCGGCGGCGTCCACCTACGTGACCGCGGTCGGGGGCACCTCGCTGGTGCGCGACTCCAGCACGCGCGGCTTCGGCGAGACGGTGTGGAACAACAGCTTCGGCGGCCCGGGCAGCGGCTGCTCGCTGTTCGAGAGCAAGCCGGCGTTCCAGACCGACACGGGTTGCGGCATGCGGACCGTTGGCGACGTCGCGGCGGTGGCCGACCCGGCGACCGGCGTCTCGGTGTACGACACCACCGGCTCCTCCGGATGGGCGGTCTACGGCGGCACCAGCGCCTCGGCACCGATCATCGCGGGCGTGTACGCGGTCGCCGGCACCCCGGTGGCGGGCAGCTACCCCAACGCGTACCCGTACGCGCACCCGGCCGCGCTCAACGACGTCACCGGCGGGAACAACGGCACCTGCACGCCCGACTACCTCTGCACCGCCGGTACGGGCTACGACGGTCCCACCGGCCTGGGCACCCCGAAGGGCGCCGACGCGTTCGCCGCCGGCCCGCACGGGGACATCGTGGGTACCGTGACCGACAGCGCCACCGGCACCGGCATCGCCGGGGCGAGCGTCAGCACGGACGGCGGCACCGCCGTCACGGACGCGCAGGGGCACTACGACCTGACGCTGCCGGCCGGCAGCTACGACGTCACCGCGTCGGCCTACGGCTACCGCAGCGCGACCGTCACCGGCGTCGCGCTGGCGGACCAGGCCACGGTCACCGAGAACCTCGCCCTGACGGCGGTACCGCGGGTGACGGTCAGCGGTACCGTCACCGACGGTTCCGGCCACGGCTGGCCGCTGTACGCGAAGATCACCGTGGCGGGTGTGCCGGGTGGGCCGGTCTTCACCGACCCGCTGACCGGCGGGTACACGCTGCAGTTGCCGCAGGGCGCCAGCTACCAGCTGCAGGTGACCGCGAACTACCCCGGATACCAGGCGCTCAGCGTGCGGGTACCGGTGGGCGACACCGACGTCGCGCAGAACTTCGCGGTACCGGTGGACGCAGCGGCCTGCGACGCACCCGGGTACGCGTTGCACTTCACCGGAGCCTCGCAGACCTTCGACGGTACGAGCGCACCGGCCGGCTGGACCGTCGCGAACGCCAACGACAACGGCGGCTGGGTGTTCGAGGACCTGAAGCCGCGCGGCAACCTGACCGGCGGTTCAGGCGGCTTCGCGATGATCGACAGCGACTTCATCGGGCAGGGCCTGACCGAGGACACCACGCTCACCTCGCCGGTGTTCGACCTGACCAATGTGGCCTCGCCCGACCTGAGCTTCAACACCGACTACCGCGCCTACCCCAACTCCACGGCGGATGTCGAGGTCAGCGTGGACGGCGGTCACACGTGGACCAACGTCTGGCACCACGACACCGACGACTTCCGCGGGCCGGGGCACGTGGACATCCCGATCCCGCAGGCGGCCCAGCAGGCCGCGGTGGTGGCGCGCTTCCACTACGTGGGCACCTGGGCATGGTGGTGGGAGATCGACGACGTGTTCGCCGGCTCGCGCAGCTGTGACCCGGTGCCCGGCGGCCTGGTGGCCGGCGTGGTCACCGACGCGAACACCAAGGCGGGCCTGACCGGCGCGGACGTGTCCAGTGTGGACGCTCCCGCGCAGCACGCCACCACGGCCGCGACGCCGGACGACCCCAACCTGGGTGACGGCTTCTACTGGCTGTTCTCCTCGCTCCTCGGGTCGCACGCGTTCACCGCGAGCCAGGCGCGCTACACGCCGCTCACCAAGACGAAGAACATCGCGGCCAACACCACCACCAGGTTGAACTTCGTGCTCACCGCCGGCCGGATCAGCGTCTCGCCCGCCAGCATCAGCAAGACGCTGCCGTGGGGCGGCCAGGCGACGAGCAACCTGACGGTGAAGAACACCGGCAGCGCGCCGGCCACGGTCGCGGTCAGCGAGTCGGCGGGCGGGTTCCAGTTGCTCAACCGCACCGGCGCGCCGCTGCACCTGGTGAAGGGCAAGTACTCCAGCCACGCGCTGGCCGCCGGCAAGGCGGGCAAGGCGGCGGCGACCGCGGCGGCACCGGCGGACACCACGCCGGCCGACGCGCCGTGGACCGCCATAGCCAACTACCCGTCGCCGATCCAGGACAACCTGGCGGCGGTGGACGGCGGCAAGGTGTACTCCGCGTTCGGCTACAACGGCTCCGCGGACGTGGCCTCGCTGTACGCCTACGATCCGGGTTCCGGCGCCTGGGCCGCACTGGCCAGCGCGGCGGACACCCGGGAGAAGCCGGCCGGCGGCTTCATCGGCGGCAAGCTCTACGTGTCCGGCGGCTGGGGCGCCAGCGGGGATCCCGATCCCAAGCTGGAGATCTACAACCCGGCGACCAACGCCTGGTCGACCGGTGCGCCCGACCCGAAGCCCTACGCGGGCTCCGGATCGGCCGTGCTGGGCGGCAAGCTGTACGCGGTCGGCGGCTGCGCCGCCACCTCGTGCGGCACGACCGACGTGCTGGTGTACGACCCGGCCAGCAACGCCTGGTCCCAGCTCGCGGCGTATCCCGAGACGACGTCGTGGCAGGCCTGCGGCGCCATCGGCGCGAAGGTGTACTGCGCGGGCGGCACCAATGACGCCGCCAGCAGCAAGCACGCGTTCGCCTACGATCCCGCCGCCAACACCTGGACGCGGGTCGCCGACATCCCCGCCGACCTGTGGGGCGCCGGCACCGTGGTGGCCAGCGGCCGGCTGCTGGTGTCCGGCGGGGTCGACGGGAGTGCGGGCGCGCTGACCAACCAGGGGTACGCCTACGACCCGGGCACCGACGCCTGGGCCGCGCTGCCCAACGCCAACAACACGCTGTACCGGGGCGGCTCCGCCTGCGGCTTCTACCGGATCGGTGGCAGCCCGGGTGGTCTGGGCGTGCCACCGGTGCCGCGCTCGGAGGTGCTGCCCGGCTTCACCGACTGCGCCGCGGTGACCGACGTGAGCTGGCTGTCGGCGAGCCCGACGAGCCTGACCCTGCAACCGGGTGCCAGCGCCGCCGTCACGGTGACGCTGGATGCCAGCGTGCCGACGGTGACCCAGCCGGGCACCTACACCGCGGCGCTGGCGATCGGCACCGACACCCCGTACCCGGTGTCCGACGTGGGCGTGACGATGGTCGTCAAGCCACCGAACACATGGGGCAAGATCGCCGGTACGGTCACGGCGGTCGACGGCACACTCCTCGCCGGGGTGACGATCCAGATCGACACCTGGGCGAACAGCTACACGCTCAAGACCGACAAGAACGGCCAGTACGCGCTGTGGCTGGACGTGCGCAACAACCCGCTGCAGGTGATCGCCGCCAAGGACGGGTACCAGCCGCAGGTGAAGACCGTGAAGATCAAGAGGGGTGTGCTGACGCCCCTCGACTTCGCGCTGAAGACGGCGCCGTAGTTCCGGGAGGGTGGGGCCGGCCGGCCCCACCCTCTCTCGTCAGATCCAGCCGCGGCGGGCCGACTGCCAGACCAGTTGCAGCCGGGTACGGACGCCGACCAGCTCGATCAGCCCGCTGACCCGCCGCTGCACGGTGCGCCGGGACAGTCCCATCTTGCTCGCGATCGCGTCGTCGGTGAGCCCGGCGAGCAGCAGCGAGAGCAGGCGCAGGTCCTCCGCCGCCGGCGCCGCCGCGTCGCGGTGCTCGCGCGGCGCGCCGTCCGGGTAGGTCAGCAGCGGAACTGCTGATGCCCATACCGCCTCGAACAGCGCGACGAGGGCGTCGAGCAGCGCGCCACGATGCACCAGCAGCGCGACCGGCCCGTTCGCGTTGGCGCGCACCGGCGGTACCCGGACGATCGCCGTCACCCCGTCGACCAGCAGCATGGTGACCGGTGGCTGGGGTGCCAGCCGCGCCACCGCGCCCGCCTGGATCGACTCGGCCAGCCGGTACGGGTCGCCGGCCAGGTCGAGCGCGGCGCGCGGGTAGACGAGGCGGGAGCGCAACCCGGCCCGGGGCTCGCGCCACTCGGCCAGGTCGACGTCGGCCGGATCCGCGACGAACCCGCACGCCTCCCCCGCCGCGCTGCGCCACAGGTGCACGAAGCGCTGCCGCACGGTGGTGACCCCGCTGACCACCTCGACCGGGTCACCGCCGCGCAGCGCGACCCGGCTGCGGTACTCGTCGGTCATCTGCCCCACCGCCGCCTCGATGCTGCGCAGTTCCTGGTGGCGCCGCTGCAGCAGCGGCCCGAAGGCGAGGTCGGGGGGCGCGGCCCGGAACCGGTGCGGATCGTCCGGGGCGCGGCTGACCAGGCCCTTGCTCTCCAGCCCGGACAGGCAGTTGCGGCTCTCCTCCGGTCGCAGGTCCAGCCGTTCGGCCAGCTCGCCGCTGGACGCCGCGGGCATGCGCAGCAGCGTCCAGTACACCCGCTCTTCGGTGGGTTTGATTCCTACGGTCTCCAGCATCCGGCCCCGCCTCCCCCACACCACCGGAACCACCCGCGCCCGCACATCCTATTTACTCCCGTCAACTCCTGGGAGGGGGCGAGGGTCACCGGCGGGGTGGGAGCGGGACGCGGGTCAGCCGGGGCCGGTCGGCCGCGTCGGGGGTGTGCGACGGGCGGCGGTGCAACTCCGCCAGGGCCAGCTCGACCGCCTTGTCCAGCTGCGGGTCGGCGCCGCGCCGGTAGTCCTGCGGCGCGATGTCCACCTCGACCGTCGGGTCCGTGCCGTAGTTCTCCACCCGCCAGCCCACGTCGTCGAAGGCGAACGAGAATTCCGGCTGCGTGGTGACCGTACCGTCGGCCAGGGCGTGCCGGGGCCAGATGCCGATCACCCCGCCCCAGGTGCGCCGGCCCACCAGCGGGCCGAGGCCCAGTGCCTTGAACGCGTGGCAGAAGATGTCCCCGTCGGAGCCGGCGTGCTCGTTCGCGATCGCCACCAGCACGCCGCGCACCGCCTCGTGCGGGTAGGGTTCCGGCACGCCCCAGCGCGGGAAGCCGTACCCGATGCGCCGGCGGGTCAGCATCTGCAGCAGCAGCGAGGATACGTGCCCGCCCCGGTTGAAGCGCACGTCCACCACCAGCGCCTCCCGGTCGAACTCGGTCAGGAAGCCCCGGTGGAACTCCGCGTACCCGTGGCCCTGCATGTCCGGCATGTGCAGGTACCCGACGCGGCCGCCGGTGCGCTCGTGCACCAGCGCGCGGTTGGCCTCGACCCAGTCGCGGTACCGGGCCGGCCGCTCGTCGTCCAGCGCGCGCACGGTGACCGTCCGGGGTTCGCCGTCCGGTGCGCGCACCGTCAGCGCGACCTCCTGACCCGCCTGGTTGACCAGCAACTGCGCCGCGGTGACCCGGTCGCCCACCGGCAGCCCGTTGACCGCGAGCACCTCGTCCCCGGCCCGGACGTCCACGCCCGGGCGGCACAGCGGCGAGGTGGCCTCGGCCGCCCAGACGTCGCCGGCGCACACCCGCGCCACGCGGTGCGCGCCGGTCGCCGGGTCCGCCTGCCAGTCCACGCCGAGGAAGCCCTGCCGGTAGTGCGGGCCCTGCCGGTACGCGCCGCCCTGCTCGTACGCGTGCGAGGTGCCCAGCTCGCCCTGCAGCTCCCAGAGCAGGTCGGAGAACTCGGCGCGGGTGCTGACCCGGTCGACGAGCGGCAGGTAGCGGTCGTACACCTCGTCCCAGTCGATGCCGGACATGTCCTCGACCCAGAAGTTCTCCCGCTGCAGCCGCCACGCCTCGCGGAACATCTGCCGCCACTCGGCGCCCGGCCGCACCGACACCTTCACCCGGTCCAGGTCCACCCAGCCGCTGGCCCGGCCCGGCTCGTCCTGGTCGTCCGCGGGACGCTCGGTGGCCTTGACCACGCGCAGCCGCTCACCGGCGTGGTACAGCAGCGTCTTGTGGTCCGCGCCGAGGGCGAAGTCGCTGACCCCAGCGGCGAGGTGGCCGCGCTCCAGCGTCTTGAGGTCGAAGCACTCCAGCGTCCGGTCGTCGGCCTGGTCGCGGCGGGCGGCCGCGCGCACGCCGCGCACCGGGACGGTCGAGAAGATGACGGTACCGTCGGTGGCGGCCAGCCGCTCGTACCTCCCCTCAGGCAGCGGGAAGGCCACCACCCGCTGCTCGATCCCGGCCAGGTCGATCTCGATGGCCGGCCGCTCCTCGTCCGGCTTGTCCTCCGCGCTCAGCGGTTCCGCCCGCGGGACGAAAGGCGCCGGCTCCGCGGCGCGCAGCGTCACCGCGTAGGGCCGGGAGCCCAGCGGGAACCCGTAGTCGAAGTGCATCTCGTCGCGTACCGGGTCGAAGTCGCGCTTGCCGATGAAGTACAGGTACCGGCCCCGCGGGTCGAAGGCGGGCCGCCGGTCCCGCAGTACCGGCCGGGTGGCCGCGGCCGTCTCGCCGGTGTCCGCCCGGGCCAGCTTGATCGCGGTCGTGGTGGTGGACTCCGGGAAGGTGTACGCCAGCCACCGGCCGTCCGGCGACCAGGTCGGGTCGGCGATCTGCCCGTACCGGCTGCGGTCGAGCACCCGCGCGACCGGCTCGTCCGCGCGCAGGTCCACCAGGATCAGCTCCAGCCGGTGGTTGGTCAGCACAACCTGTGCGTCCACAGGGGACGCCGCCAGCTCGACCACCCGGCCGACGTCCAGATCGGCCAGGCTGCGCGCGCCGGGCCCGCCCGCCGCCGGCAACAGCACCAGCGTCTCCCGGTCCCCCTCGTCGCTCGCCGCCGCGACCAGGCTCTCCTGCCCGGCGAGGTGGGTCAGCAGCCGGTACCGGACGCCGTCGGGCTCGCCGTGCTGGCGCACCGGGCCGGCCCAGTTTCCGAGCGTGTAGGCCTTGCCCCGGGAGGTGACGGCGAGCAACGCGCCGTCCGGGGAGAGCGTCGCGGTGTCCAGGTGGCGCGCCGCGTCGACGAACTGGCGGTTGCGCTGGGTGCGGGAGCTGGCCAGCCGCACCTCGATCGGGCGCGGGTGCTCCTGCGCCGGATCCAGCAGCCACAGCCGCGCACCGGCATGGTAGACCAGCCGGCTGCCGTCGCCGGCCAGATTGCGCGCGTAGTAGTCCTCGTGATCGGTGTGCCGGCGCAGGTCTGCCCCGTCCGGCGCGCACGAGTACACGTTGCCCACGCCCTCGTGGTCGGACAGGAAGAAGATCCGCCCACCGACCCAGCACGGGTTGGCGAGGTTGCCGCGCAACCGGATGAGCCGGCGGAACTCGCCGCCGCCGGCCGGGTCCACCCACAGGTCGCCCACCCGGCCGCCCCGGTACCGCTTCCACCGCGCCGGGTCGTCGACCACCCGGCCCAGCACCGCGGCGCCGCCCGGCCCGTACCCGATCGAACTGGCCTGGCCGTGGGGCAGCAGTTCGGGCAGCCCGCCCTCGACGTCGACGCGGTAGAGCCAGCGCTCCCGGAAGAACGGGCGCTGCGCGTCGGTGGCGTAGAGCACCGCCCCGCCGGCCGGGTCGAAGCCGGCGACGACCACCAGCCCGCCCTGGTACGTCAGCCGCCGCACGGCACCGCCGGAGCTGGGCATCACGTAGACGTCCGCCGGCCCCTCCTCGCGCCCGACGAAGGCGACCAGCCCGCCGTCGGGCGACAGCCGCGGCCCGCTCGCCTCACCCACGCCAGTGGTGAGCCGGTGGGCCTGGCCGCCCTCGGCCGGTACCCGCCACAGGTCGTCCTCGCACACGAAGACGACGTCGCCGCCGGCGATCGTGGGCGTGCGCAGGTACCCGCAGTCAGGCTCGTGCATCGCCGATGCTCCTTCCCGGGGGGTGGCCATGAGCATAATGGCCACATCGGGGGCCTTGCTGGTACAAAGCCCGGGTAGGCTCGGCTGGTGCGACCGTACGTGCTGCTCAGCTGTGCCGTGTCGCTCGACGGGTACCTCGACGACGCAGGCGACGAGCGGCTCGTGCTCTCCAACGAGGCCGATCTCGACCGGGTCGACGGCGTGCGATCGGGGTGCGACGCGATCCTGGTGGGGGCCAACACCATCCGCCGCGACGATCCCCGGCTGGAGGTCCGGTCACCCGCCCGGCGCGCGGCACGGGTCCGGCGCGGGCTGCCCGAGACGCCGGTCAAGGTGACGCTGACCACCCGGGGGGAGTTGGACCCCGGGCGGCGGTTCTTCACCAGCGGGGCCGTGGACAAGCTGGTCTACTGCGCCAGCCCCGCGCTGGACGAGGCGCGCGAGCGGCTGCGCGGCGCGGCCACCGTCGTCGACGGCGGGGATCCGCTGCGCGTCGAGCACGTCGTGGCCGACCTGGGCGGCCGGGGCACCGGCCGGCTGATGGTCGAGGGCGGCGGCGGTGTGCTGACGAGGTTCCTCGCCGCCGGCCTGGCCGACGAACTGCAACTGGCGGTGGCACCGTTCTTCGTCGGCGACCCGCGCGCGCCGCGCTTCGTGCACGACGGGCCGTTCCCGTGGAGTTCCCGCGGCCCGGCCCGGCTGGCCGACACGCGCCGGATCGGGGACCTGGTGCTGCTGCGGTACGCGTTGTCCGGAAGGTTTCCCGGGTGAGGACCGACCACCAGTGGCTGCGGCGCGCCATCGAGCTGTCCCGGCGGTGCCCACCGAGCACCAGCGCCTACTGCGTGGGCGCCGTCGTCGTGGGCATGGGCGGCGACGAGCTTTCCCGGGGGTACTCGCGGGAGAGCGACCCGCTCGGGCACGCCGAGGAGTCCGCTCTCGCCAAGCTCGCCGAGCCGTCTACTGTGGACGCCATCGGCGCCACCGTCTACTCGTCGATGGAGCCGTGCAGCGAACGCAGGTCCCGGCCGCGCACCTGCACCGAGCTCATCATCGCCGCCGGCATCCGGCGCGTCGTCTTCGCCCTACGCGAGCCGCCGCTCTTCGTGGACTGCAACGGGGTCGAGCTTCTGCAGCAGGCGGGCGTCCAGGTGGTCGAGGTACCCGACCTCGCCGACCTCGTCCGGGAGGCCAACCGGGGAGTACTTCGGGGACATCGCTGAGCGCACCGCGGCCGCGATGCCCGGGCCGTCCAACCCCTGCGCGCGCAGCATCGCCCCGCGCTGCCCGTGCTC
Source organism: Micromonosporaceae bacterium (assembly GCA_039649115.1). Lineage (GTDB taxonomy): Bacteria > Actinomycetota > Actinomycetes > Mycobacteriales > Micromonosporaceae > DATEJJ01. The sequence continues at coordinate 35,946 of JBBWZQ010000212.1, forward strand.
CAGGAAGCGCTGGGTCAGGCCGAGCGTGCGCAGCCGGGCCGGCATCCCCGCGGCCCGCACCGCCCGCGCGTACGCGTCACCGAAGCCACCCGCGACGCCGTTGTCCTCCACGGTGAGCACCAGCCGGTAGCCACCCGCGGCGGCCACCAGGGCCGGATCGACCGGCAGCACCCAGCGCGGGTCGGCCACGGCCACCGGTACCCCGTCAAGACGCAGCAGGTCGGCGGCGGCCAGCGCGGCCGGCGCGAGCGCGCCCACCGCGAGGATCAGCACCTCCGCGTCGGGGTCCTGGCGCAGCAGGTCGGCCCGGCCGATGCGCCCCACGGCCGGCACCGGCGCCGCCGCGTCGGCCTTGGGGAAGCGCAGCGCGCTGGGTCCCCCGCCGTGCGCCACCGCCTCGCGCAGCAACTCGCGCAGCCGGTCGCCGTCGCGCGGCGCGGCGACCCGCATGCCCGGCACCAGGCCGAGCAGCGACAGGTCCCACATGCCGTTGTGCGAGGGGCCGTCGCTGCCCGTGATGCCGGCCCGGTCGAGCACGAACGTCACCGCCAGCCGGTGCAGCGCGACGTCCATCAGCACCTGGTCGAACGCCCGGTTGAGGAACGTCGCGTAGACGCACACGACCGGGTGCAGCCCGCCCATCGCGAGGCCGGCCGCGGAGGTGACCGCGTGCTGCTCGGCGATGCCCACGTCGTAGAGGCGGTCCGGGTAGGCGACGGAGAACGGGTGCAGGCCGGTCGGGTGCAGCATCGCGGCGGTGATCGCGACCACCCCGGGCTGCCGCGCGCCGATCGCGACCATCTCGTCGCCGAACACGTCCGTCCACGATGGACATCGTGCCGTGCCGGGCGGCGCGGCCGGGCTGACCGTGTGCATCCGGTCGGCCTCGTCCGCCTCGGCCGCCGGGTACCCCTGCCCCTTGCGGGTGACGCAGTGCACGACCACGGGTGCCCGCAGCTCCCGGGCCTCGCGCAGCGCGGCCTCCACGGCCTGCGTGTCGTGCCCGTCGACCGGACCGAGGTAGGCCAGCCCCAGCCGCTCGAACAGTGGTGCGCGGCGCGCGTCCCGCAACTCGGCGAGGTGGCTGCCCACCACCCCGACCGTTGGCGAGTACGAGCGACCGTTGTCGTTGAGCACCACCAGTACCGGCCGGTGCGGCGCCGCCCCGATGTTGTTCAGCGCCTCCCAGCACATGCCACCGGTCAACGCGCCGTCGCCGACGACCGCGACCACCGCGCGCTCCGGCTCGCCGCGCAACGCGAACGCCTTCGCCAGTCCGTCCGCATAGGACAGAGCGGTGGACGCGTGCGAGTTCTCCACCAGGTCGTGCTCGCTCTCCGCCCGGCGCGGGTAGCCGGAAATCCCGCCGGACTGGCGCAGCCCGCCGAGGTCGCCGGCCCGGCCGGTGAGCATCTTGTGCACGTAGCTCTGGTGCCCGGTGTCCCAGACGAGCGCGTCGCGGGGTGAGTCGAACACCCGGTGCAGCGCGATGGTCAGTTCGACCACGCCCAGGTTCGGGCCGAGGTGCCCGCCGGTCCGCGGTACCGTCGCCACCAACCGGCGGCGGATCTCGGCCGCCAGGGCCGGCAGCGCGTCCGCCGGCAGCCGGCGCAGGTCCGCCGGGCAGCCGATCGCGTCCAATGTGGACATCTGCTCACCCGCCCACGGCGGCGCGCAGCGACTCCCGCAGCGAGCCCATGGTCGCGATGACGGCGGTGGGCTCGTACCCGCAGTGCGCCATGCAGTTGGCGCAGCGCTCGTCTTTGCCGCGCCCGAAGGCGTCCCAGTCGGTCTCGTCGATCAGCTCCTGGTACGTCTTCGCGTACCCGTCGGCGAGCAGGTAGCACGGGCGCTGCCAGCCCAGCAGCGAGTAGGACGGGATGCCCCACGCGGTGCAGGACAGGTCGCGGCTGCCCTCCAGGAAGTCGAGGAACACCGGCGAGTGGTTCAGCCGCCACTTCTTGCGCCGGCCGCCGGCGAACGCCTTGCGGAACAGCTCGCGGGTCTCCTGCACGCCGAGCCAGTGCTCCTGGTCCGGTGCCTTCTCGTACGCGTACCCGGGCGAGATCTGCATGTTGTCCACGCGCAGCTCGTCGTTGAGATAGTCCAGCACGTCGATGACGTCCTGGGCGGTGTCGGTGTTGAAGAACGTCGTGTTGGTCATCACCCGGAACCCCGCGTCCTGTGCCTGTTTGACGGCCGCGACCGCCTGGTCGAACACGCCGTCCTTGCACACCGACGCGTCGTGCCGCTCGCGCAGGCCGTCGATGTGCACCATCCACGCGAAGTTGCGGTGCGGCTTGAACTTGTGCAGATGCTTGGGCATGAGCACCGCGTTCGTGCAGAGGAACACGATCTTCCCGCGTCGCAGCAGCTGCCGCACGAGCTCGTCGATCTGCGGGTGCATCAGCGGCTCGCCACCGGCGATCGACACCATCGGCGCGCCGCTCTCCTCGATGGCGGCGACCGCCTGCTCCACCGGCATCCGCTGCTTGAGCAGCGTGTGCGGCTGCTGGATCTTCCCGCAGCCGGCGCACTTGAGGTTGCAGGCGAACAGCGGCTCCAGCTCCACCAGCAACGCGAACTTGTCTTTCCGCAACAGCTTCTGCTTGACGAGAAAACCGCCAAGTCGAATGCTCTGACGCAGCGGCATGGCCACGCTCAGGCCACCTCCTGTGAATCGTCACCGGGGGTCGGCTGCGCAAGCGACGCCTCCCGCGGCATGGTGAACTGGATGGTTTCGTCCGCGACACGGAGGTTGCGGACGCTGACCGGCCCGAGGCCGGTCAGGCAGTGCACGAGCTCGTCCACCAGATGCGGCGGCGCCGAGGCGCCGGCGGTGACGCCGACCCGGCGCGCGCCGGCCAGCGCGGCGAGGTCGACCTCGCCCGCGTCCTCGACGAGCTGCGAAGGTACGCCCTCCCGCTGCGCGACCTCCACGAGGCGCAGCGAGTTGGACGAGTTGGCCGAGCCGACCACGAGCACCAGGTCGGACTCGCGCGCGATCGCCCGTACCGCCTGCTGCCGGTTGGTCGTGGCGTAGCAGATGTCGTCCCGGCGGGGGCCGGCAAGGGCCGGGAAGCGCTCGCGCAGCACGCCGGCGATCTCCTCGGCCTCGTCGACCGCGAGCGTCGTCTGCATCGCGTACGCGACGCGGGCCGGGTCGCGGGGCGTGACCGTGGCCGCCTGTGCCGCGCTCTCCACCACCACGACGTCGCGCGGCGCCTCCCCGACGGTACCCTCGACCTCCTCGTGGTCGCGGTGCCCGATGAGGAACACCGTGTCACCCCGCCCCGCGTACCGGCGCACCTCGGTGTGCACCTTCGTCACGAGCGGGCAGGTCGCGTCGATGACGGACAGTCCCCGGGCGCCGGCCGCGTCCCGTACCGCGGGCGAGACGCCGTGCGCGGCGAAGACCAGCACGCTGCCCTCGGGTACCTCGTCCACCTCGTCGACGAACACCGCGCCGCGCGCCCGCAGGTCGCGTACCACGTGCGCGTTGTGCACGACCTGGCGGCGCACGTAGACCGGGGCGCCGTGCCGGTCCAGCGCGCGGGCGACCACCTCGATGGCCCGCTCCACCCCGGCGCAGAACGAGCGCGGCTGCGCCAGCAGCACCTCGCGGGGGCCGGTCGCGCGCGCCCACAGCTCCAGCGCCGGTACCGCCCGGCGCAGCGCGCGCAGCCCGGCCACGCCACGGGTGACGGTACCGGGTCTCCACAGTGGATGATCGGTGGTGTCCACGATGGAGCGCACCACCGCGGCGGGGCGCCCGGCCGAAAGCGCGGCGGACTCCATGTCGACCGCGAGCGCGCCGGTGGCGGCGAGCTCCCGCCGCGCCGGCCCGTCCACCACCCGGTCGACGGAGACGACCGGCCCCAGGTGAACCCGCAACCCCAGCCGGCGCAGCGCACCGGCCAGCAGCACGGCGGAGGGGATCGCCACCGGCGGCGCGTCGCCCGAGCGCACCTCGCTGGCCACCACGATGTCACCGGCCCGCAGGCCCGGGGCGAGACCACCAGCCACACCCGCGACCAGGACGGCGTCCGCCCCGAGCCGGGCCGCCGCGCGGGTTGCCCGGGCCGGTCCCATCCCGGTGCGCACCACGCGCGCCCCGGTGCGGCCCAGTGCCGCCCGCTCCACCCGCAGTGGGGTGCACAGCACGGCGCTCACCGGCGGTCGCCCCGCAGGTAGCGGCCGAGCGCGGAGACGGGGAAGACGATCCGGTACAGGTGGTAGTTGATGTAGAAGTCGCCGGGGAAGCCGGTACCGGTGAACAGCGGCTCGTCCCAGGATCCGTCCGGGCGCTGGGTGTCCACCAGGAACCGGACGCCCCGCTCCACCGCGGCCGACCGCTCCCCCGCCGCCAGCAGCGCGAGCAGCGCCCACGCGGTCTGCGACGCGGTGGAGGTACCCCGGCCGATCCACTCCGGGTCCACATAGGAGCGCAGGTCCTCGCCCCAGCCGCCGTCCTCGTTCTGGTGCCGCTCCAGCCAGTCCACCGCCCGGCGCACCGGCCCGGCGTCCGGCGCCACGCCCGCGGCGACCAGCGCCGGCACCGCGGCTCCGGTGCCGTACACGTGGTTGGCGCCCCACCGCCCGAACCACGAGCCGCCGGCCTCCTGGCTGGCCAGCAGCCAGGCCAGCCCGCGCTGGCAGGCCGGCTGCCCGGCGCGCCCCTCGGTCGCCAGCATCTCCACCATGTGCGCGGTGACGTCGGCCGAGGGCGGGTCGATGACCGCGCCGAAGTCGCAGAACGGCAGCTTCGTGGCGAGCACGCGGGTGTTGTCGGCGTCGAAGGCTCCCCAGCCCCCGTCCCTGGACTGCATGCCGGTGGACCAGGCCACGCCGCGCCCGATCGCGCCGTCCAGCGCGGCCCGGTCGGCCGGGCACGCGTGGCGCAGCGCCATCACGATCTCGGCGGTGTCGTCCACGTCCGGGTACACGTCGTTGGCGAACTCGAACGCCCAGCCGCCCGGCGCCAGGCCGGGCCGGCGCACCGCCCAGTCGCCGCTGACCCGGATCTCCTCGGCCAGCAGCCAGTCCGCCGCGCGCAGCACCGCCTCGTCGTCGCCGGGCACGCCGGCGTCGCGCAGGGCGATCAGCGCCAGGCCGGTGTCCCAGACCGGCGACTGGCAGGCCTCCAGCCGGCGTACCACGCCGTCCGGCGCCTGCTCGCGGACGAGGAACCCGTCCAGACCCGCGACGGCCGCGCGCAGGGACGGGTGTTCCATCGGGTACCCGAGCAGGTGCAGCGCGAGGATCGAGTAGACCCAGGGCGGCTGGATGCCGCCCCAGCCGCCGTCGGCCTCCTGGCGCGCCAGTATCCACTCCGCGCCGCGGCGCATCGCCAGCCGGCGCAGCGGGCCCGCCGGGTGCCGGCCGTAGACGTGCAGCACCCGGTCCAGCAGGGCGAAGAACCTGCTCCATCCCTTGAGCTTCCGGCGCGGCGCGGGACCCACCCGCAACTCGTCGATCCCGAAGGGCAGCGGTCGTACCGGTCGCAGCGCGTTGACGATCGTCAGCGGTACCACGGTCTGCCGGGCCCAGCACGCCCAGTCGTACACGTTGAGCGGGAACCACCGGGGTAGGAAGATCATCTCGGGCGGCATGTGCGGCAGTTCGTCCCACGACCACAGGCCGAACAGCGCCAGCCAGATCCGGGTGAACACGCGGCTGCGCGCCACCCCGCCGTGCTCGCGGATCCAGGCGGTGGCGCGCGCCATGTGCGGGGCGTCCGGCGGGTCGCCGGCCAGCCGCAGCGCGACCCACGCCTCGACCGTGGTGGACAGTTCGGGCGGTCCATTGTGGAACGCGGCCCAGGTACCGTCGGCGCGCTGCTGGGACCGGATCCAGCGGGCCGCCTCGGCCGTCTCCCCGGCGGTACGGATGCCGAGGAACTCGCGCAGCAGCAGGTCCTCCGCGTCCATCGTCACGTTGGTGGCCAGCTCGCCCTTCCACCAGCCCTGCCCGTCCTGCAGCCCGCGCAGGTGGCCCACCGCGGCCGCGAGCGCGTCGCCGGCCTGCTTCCCGACGCGCGGCGTCCCGTCCAGAGTCTGGGTCACCTCAGGCCTCCCGGTTCACGATGAAGCGGCCCAGGGTGAGCAGTTCGTGGCGGGGCCCCGCGGGCAGGGCCGCCGGGTCCAGCGCGCTCTGCGCCAGCTCCAGCCGGCGGGTCGCCTCCGCGATGGCCCAGTCCCGGCCACCGCCGGCCGCGACCAGGTCCGCCGCCGTGGCGACCCCCGCCTCGTCGGGCTCCCCGCCCGCGGCGAGCCACCCGGCCAGCGCCGTGCCGGCCGTACCGCCGCGGTTCACCACGTACGTGATCGGCAACGACTTCTTGCGCGCCCGCAGGTCGGAGTGGACCGGCTTGCCGGTGACCGACGGGTCGCCCCAGATGCCCAGCACGTCGTCGATGAGCTGGAACGCGATGCCCAGGTGCGAGCCGAACGTCGCCAGCGCGTCGACCACGGCCGGCGGGGCGCCGGCCAGGACCGCGCCGATCGCCGCGCTCGCCGACAGCAGCGCACCGGTCTTGCCGGCGGCCATGTCGACGCACTCGGAGAGCGTGACGTCGGCGCGCCGTTCGAACGCCAGATCCTGCACCTGCCCGCGGATCAGCTCGCGGGTCGCGGTGGCCAGCAGCCGGCCGGCCGGCGCGCCGTAGGGCGAGCCGCTGCCCAGCAGCGTCTCGTGTGCCAGCGAGAGCAGCGCGTCGCCGGTCAGGATCGCGCTGGACGCGCCCCACACCGCCCAGACGGTGCGGCGGTGACGGCGCTCCACGTCGCCGTCCATCAGGTCGTCGTGCAGCAGCGAGAAGTTGTGCACCAGCTCGACGGCCACCGCGCCGGGCAGGCCGGTCTCCGGCGGCGCGCCGGCCGCCGCCGCGGACAGCAGCGCCAGCGCGGGACGCACCGCCTTCCCGCTGCCGCCGTCCGTCGGGCGTCCGTCCACATCGGACCATCCGAAGTGGTACTCCGCCTGCGCGCGGCTGCACGGGTCGAGCTGGGCGAGTGCGGCGCGCAGCGCGGGCGTCACCGCGTCCCGGCTGCGGTGCAACGACGTCAGCATCGTCGTCATGCTGGTGCCCCCACCCGCGCGGGCGCCCTGAGAAGGGCGTGGGCGGCCGCCTCGCCGCTGCGTACCGCGCCCTCCATCGTGGCCGGCCAGCCGGTGGCCGTCCACGCGCCGGCCAGGTAGAGCCCCGGGTGGCCGGTGGCGGCACCCGGGCGCAGCGCGGCACTGCCCGGCCCCGGGCGGAACGTCGCGTGCCGCTCGCGCGTGACGAAGAAGTCGCGCACCGCCGCCGTGCGGGCGGCCGGCAGCAGCTTGCCGATCGCCGGCAGCAGCCGTTCCCGCAGCGCCGCGGTGGGCAGGTCGACGAGGTCGTCGGCGGCCGACAGGGACAGCGCGAGGTACTGGCCTTCGGCACACCCCGACTGGACGGTCCGGTCGAAGATCCATTGCACCGGGGTACCCACGCCCGCCACGAACTCCTCCGCCATCACCCGCCGGTCGTAGACCACGTGCACGTTCACGATCGGCGAACTGCCCAGCCGCGCCGACCAGCCGGCCGGCAGCGCGCTGCTCCCCTCGGGCAGCAGACGCTCCGCGGCCGGCGGCGGTACCGCCAGCACCACCTGCTCGGCCATGTGCTCCTCCCCTCCGAAGCCCACTCGCCACCCCTCCCCCGCCGGGACGATCGCGTCGACCTTCGCCGACGTCCGTACCCGCGCCCCCGCCGCGCGCAGCGCCGCACCGGCCGGCTCCCCGTGCAGGTCCCGCAGCGGCACCAGCGACCATCCGATGTCGGCCGCCGCCGCCCGGGTGAGCAGCCCGATCTGGAACACGGTGGCGGCCAGCGCCAGCGACGCGTCCGGCGCGCGCGCGTTGAGCGTGGCGACGCCGACCAGGTCCCACAGGTCGCGGATGGCGCGCTCGCTCTGCCCGTGCGCCGCCAGCCAGGCGCCGAAGCTCTGCGCGTCGGTCGCCGGGTCGGCCGCGTCCACCCCGCGCAGCGCCAGCGCGGCCCGGACGAAGCGGACCCGCTCCGCCGGCCGCAGCGGCGCGTACCGCAGCAGCGACCCGCCCAGGTGCAGCGGGGCGGGCAGCCGGTTGCGCCGCAGCCGCGCGGCACGGCCGGACTCCGCGTCGCGGACCGGGATGTCCAGGCGGGGCTGCAGCCGCACCCGGTCGGTGACGCCGAGCCGGTGCAGCAGCCCGAGGTAGGAGTCGCAGCAGCGCAGGAAGACGTGCTGGCCGTTGTCGACGTCGAGCCGGCCGCGCCGGAACGAGTGGGTCAGCCCGCCCAGCCACGGCCGGGCCTCGAACAGGGTGACCGGCAGCCCGGCATCGGCGCAGCGCAACGCCGCCGTGATCCCAGCCAGCCCGCCGCCGACCACCACCACGCCGCCGCCTCCGTCCCTTCGGGCCGCAGCCGCCCCTTCGCAGGCGCGCTGAGCCTGATGGTTCGCTCGCCGAGGCTCGCTCACGCCGCCTCCGTCCCTTCGGGCCGGAGCCGCCCTTCGCAGGCGCGCTGAGCCTGATGGTTCGCTCGCCGAGGCTCGCTCACGCGCCGGCACCCGTCAGCGCGCGGGCGGCGACGCCGGCCTTCTGCCAGCCGGACAGGGACAGCCGCCGGTCGTAGACGGTCGACGGCTGCGCCGCGATGCGCACCAGCAGGCGCCGGTAGATCCCCGCCATCGCGCCGCAGCAGGCCGCGCTGCGCCGGTCGAGCAGCGGCATCAGCCGCAGGCCGTCGGCGTACCAGCCCTGCGCCCGCTGCGCGCTGAAGGCGACCAGGGCGGTCAGGCCGCCGTCCTTGTCGACCAGCGCGCCGCGCTCGTCGAGAGCCAGCTCCACACCGAACCGGTCCAGGTCCTCCTGCGGCAGGTACACCCGGCCGTTGGTCAGGTCCTCGCGGATGTCGCGCAGGATGTTCGTCTGCTGCAGCGCGATGCCCAGCGCGTCGGCGTAGGCCGGCGCGGCCGGGTCGGGCCGCGAGCCGAACACCGCGAGGCACAGCCGCCCGACCGAGCCGGCCACCGCCCGGCAGTACGTGACGAGGTCGTCGAAGGTGGCGTAGTGGTGGCCGGTGACGTCCATCTCGACCCCGTCGACCAGCTCCTCGAAGGCGCCCAGCGGGATCGGGTAGCGCCGGGCCGCGTCGGCGACCGCGACCAGTACCGGGTCGCTGCCGGGGAGGCGGTAGGGGGATGCCGCGGGGAGGCTGGCGCGCAGGTCGGCCAGGGCGGTCAGTTTGCGCTCCGTGGGCAGGTCCCCGTCGCCGATGTCGTCGATGCGCCGGGCCAGGGCGTACAGCGCGCACAGCACGGCGCGCTTGTCCGGGCGCAGCAGCCGGATCCCGTAGTAGAAGTTGCGCGCCTGGTCCCTGGTGATCGACTCACACACCGCGTAGGCCTCGGACAGGCTACTCGTCACGCCGGACCCCTTCCCCGTAACAGCACAGCTAAGGCGTGACGAGCGACATCCGCGCGGCGGGCCCGGGGGGTGCCGGACAGCACGTCGCCGTCCCGGCGGCGCAGCGCGTCGATCGCCGCCCGGCCGCCGGCCACGTAGCCGGCGACCGCGAGCCGGGCCCAGCCGGCCAACTGCCCGACCAGCGGGGTACCGGCGTCCAGCAGCTCGGCCGCCCGGCCGGTCTCGAACGCCACCAGCCGCCGTACCGCCGGCGAGGCGACCGGCGCGTCGAGATCGGCCTCGGTGACGCCGAAGCGCCGCAGGTCCTCGCGGGGCAGGTACACCCGGCCGGCCCGGCGGTCCTCGGCGACGTCCTGCCAGTGCTCGACCAGTTGCAGCGCGTCGCAGATGCGGTCGGACAGCGCCTCCCGCTCCGGCGAACTCGCGCCGAAGATCGACAGGACCAGCCGCCCGACCGGCTGCGCGGACAGCCGGCAGTACCCCAGCAGGTCCTGGTAGGTCTCGTAGCGGGTGACCCGCTGGTCCTGGCGGTTGGCCTCGATCAGGTGCTGGAACGGCTCCGGCGCCAGGTCACAGGCCCGCACCGTGGGCGCCAGCCGGCGCAGCACCTCGACCGCGGGTTGCCGCCCGTGCCAGAGCCCGGCCAGGTCACCGGCGAATTCGTCCAGCCGCGCGGTCCGGTCCCCGGCCGCCTCGTCGCCCAGGTCGTCGATGGTGCGTACCACGTCGTAGACGGCGACCAGGTGCACCCGGTAGCGGCCCGGCAGGACCCGCATCGCGACCGGGAAGTTCTCCGCCCGCTCCTTGGCGCGCAGCAGCCCATCGCCGGTCGTCAGCGGATCGGTGCGCGCCATGGTTCGATGCTGCAACGCTCCCGCGTGAAGATCTGCGTTGAATCAGGTAATTCTCAGCACCGCCAGTTATCACGCCCGTATAAAAGCGGCCCTGGGGTGTGATCACGTAACGTCCGTGCTGTAGACACGGAAGAATGCGGCTACAGGATCACGATCGCGACGGCGACGGAGTCCATGCCCCGCTGGACCTCCTCGTACCCGCGCTGGTGCAGCGGCTGCCACACCTGCTGAACGAGGTCCGGAGCCTGCTGGCCGAGGAGTGGCCGGACTACGCGAAGTTCATGGCCGAGGAGCAGGACGAGGTCGCGGTGGCGGCCGAGGCGTTCATGCGCTGGCTGGTGGACATCGCCCAGCAGGGCCTGGCCAACCACCCGATACCGGAGGCCGGGCCGCAGGTGGCGCTGTTCGAGGAGATCGGGCGCATCCAGTGGCGGGAGGGCCGCGACGTGGGCACGCTGCTGTCCGCGTACCAGGTGGGCGCGCGGGCGGCCTGGCACCACGTGTCCAACGCCGCCCTGGCCACGGGTGTGGCGCCGGAGGCGCTGGCCGCGCTCGCCGAGGCGGTCTTCGTCTTCATCGACCAGCTGTCCTCCGCCTCGGCGCGCGGCTACGTCCTGGAGCAGTCCGAGGCCGCGGTCACCCGGGAGCGGCTGCGCGACGAACTGGTCGAGCTGCTCCTGTCGGACCGGTCCGACACCGTCGCGGTGCAGGCCGCGGCCGGCCGCGCCGGCTGGCCGCTGCCCCGCGAGGCCGCGGTGATCCTCATCGAGCCCGACAACATGGTCGGGCAGACCATGCTGTCCCGGCTGGACGGCTCCTGCCTGCTCATCCGGCGCCGGGCACTGCTCGGCGCGATCGTCCCCGACCCGGTGCGCCCCGGCCGGCGGCAGCGCCTGGTCACCGCGCTGCGCGGGGCCAGCGCCGTGGTCGGCCACCCGGTGCCGCTGGCGCACCTGCCGGCCAGCATCCGGATCGCCGAGGTCGCCGCCGAGCTGCGCCGGGCGGGGGTGCTGACCGACGATCCGGTGTTCGCCGACGAGCACCTCGACGCGATCATCGTGCACCGGGACGGCAGGCTGCTCGACGCGCTGCGCCGGCAAAGCCTGGCGCCGCTGGAAGACCTCGCCCCGGCGGTACGGGCCCGGTTGTCCGAGACGCTGGCCAGTTGGCTGCGCCACATGGGCGACCGGCAGGCGATCGCGGCACAGTTGCACATCCACCCGCAGACGGTCCGCTACCGGATGACGCAGCTGCACGACCTGTTCGGCCCGGCCCTGGACGACCCGGACAGCCGGGCCCGGCTGACCCTCGCCCTCGCCTGGGGCATCGAGGCGCCGGCGGAGAAGCCGGACGAGAAGCCGCCGAGACGCAACCCGACAGGCCGCCGCCCGACCGCCCGCGACCGGTAGCCGGGTAGGTAGACCGGCGGACTCCGATCTTCGACCCAGCGCCGCATGATCACGGCGGCAAGGTTCCCGGCTGGAGCGGGGTCAGGCGGTGGTGCGGGCGTCCGGGGTCAGGGCACCCACCGGGGCGGCGACGCGGAGCTCGTCGAAGACGCCGCGGACGGCCCGGCGCAGCGTGTCCGCGTCATCGACCAGGGCCGGGTCCGCGCACAGCGCCACGTGCAGGACGCCGTACCAGCCCAGCGCGCCGACCGCGAGCGGGGCACCCGGGGCGAGCGGGAGGATCGGGTACACACCGGACAGGGGTGGGCCGGCCAGCCGGAGTTGGAGCTGGGGGCCGGGCATGTTGGAGATGATCCCCTGGAAGAACCGGCCGCCGTAGACGGTACGGGCGAACCAGGCGTGTACCGGCGGCGGCAGCAGCGCGCCGACGTGACGCATGACGAACCGCGAGCCCAGTGCGCGGGTACCGGTGCGCAGCCGCCGGCTGCCCCGGGCCACCTCGGCCAGCCGCTCGGGCTCGGACAGCGCACCCAGGGGCAGGTCCATCATCACCGCCGCGGTCAGGTTGCCCTCGGCCGACGTACCCGGCTCGCGCACCATCAGCGGTACCGCGACCCGCAGCATCGGCGACCCGCCCGGCACCGGTTCGCGCATCGCCCGGCGCAGGCCGCCGGCGACGCTGGCAAGCAGCACGTCGCTCACCCGGGCTCCGTGCCGCCGGGCCACCGCCCGCACCTCGTCCAGCGGCAGGTCCACCATGCCGAACCGGCGCTGCGCCGTGCCGCTCATCGGCAGGCGCACCGCGGGGCGGCCGTCGGTGGCCAACTGGGCCAGCCCGATCGTGGTGCCGAGGGCCCGGCGCAGCGGTCCCGGCGGGCGGGCGTCCGCGACCAGGGATGACAGCGGGAACGGCGGTTCGAGCAGGTTCAGCGCCTGCGCGACGGTACCGATCCCGTCGGCCACCACGTGGTGCACCACGAGGATCGCGGCGGCCCGGTCGGCGGCGATGCCGGTCACCGCCACGAATCTCCACAGTGGACGATCGAGCGGGAGCCGCTCGCCGGCCAGCTCGGCGACCAGCGCCTGTACGGCCGCCATGCCACCGGGCCGGCCGTCCGGCAGGCTCACGTCCCGCGCCGGTACGTGCCACGCCCAGTCCAGGTCCGGCGCGTCCACCCAGCGGGCCCGGCGCCAGCGGGAGATGCCGGACAGCCGCTGGCGGAAGCGCGGCAGCTCGTCGAGGTGCTCCCGGATGACCTCGGCCAGCCGGTCCCGCGTGAACGGCACCTCGCGGGTGTCCAGCATCGCCACCCCGCCCACCTGCTGGGGGAACGCGCCGGTCTCCACGTGCAGGAAGAACGCGTCCGCGGCCGGTACCCGCTCGCCGGGCCGGCGTCGGAGGAGCCGGAGCAGCCGGAGCAGCCCGAAGGACACGCCGATCAGCAGCACGCCACCCAGCGCGTCGACCAGGTAGTGGTTGGCGGTGGCCATGATCACGACAGCGGTGAGCAGCACGTGCCCCCCGCTGATCCACTGCGCCGTCCGACCGCCCGCCGAGGAGCGGGGAGCCGGCTCCGGCCGCGCCCGCCAGCAAGCCGCGAGGACCACGCTGACCCAGGCCGCCCATGCGATGTGCAGCGACGGCATCGCGGCCAGCTCGTTGGCGTGCGCCACGAGTGGCGATCCCCAGGAGCCCCAGGTGTGGCCGAGCCGCACGGTGTCCACGAAGCCCAGCTCGGGCAGCAGCCGGGGCGGCGTGACCGGGTAGAGCGCGAAGCAGGCCACACCGACCAGGTTGAGCAGGACGAAGGAGTTACGCGCCCAACGGTACGTGCCGGGCCGGCGCAGGTACAGCCACACCATGAGCACCAGGGCGGCGATCACGTAGGTGCTCGCGTACTCGTAGTTGGCCAGCACGCGCAGCACCGGGTGCGGCACGAGCCACCGGTTCATGGCCGGCTCGATGTCCAGGTGCAGCCGGTGCTCCAGGTCGAACAGGAACCTGCCGTGCCGCGCCGCGGTGTCCGCCCGCCCGCTCCAGTCCAACCCGGCGACCAGGCTGTATACCCCGAACAGCAGCAACCCGCCCAGGAGTTCCGACCAGAGTCGGGGACGCGGGGACGCGCTCAAGGTCACACAAGTCTTCTAGCACGTCCGGGGGTGAGTGGCGCAGTCAGGCGGGCGTCGGCGCCCGCATGCACAGCCGGACGCCGGGGACCCGGCGCAGCCGGCGCCAGCCCCAGGCCGCGCAGACCGTCACGGTCATCGTGGTGAGCAGGCCGCTGAACAGGCCCCGGCCGAGCAGCCCGGCGTCGATTCCCCAGTGCAGCAGGCCGAGCGTCATGCCGGCGTCGAGCAACCGTGATCCGCCCCACAGCCAGGCCACCTGGGTGAACACCTGGCGCACGCCGTGCCGGTGGAACACGTGCGCGGGCAGGGTGATGAAGTCGCGGGCCAGCCGGATCGTGATCGGCCGGCCCAGCGCGGCGCTGCCCAGGAACAGCAGCGCCATCACCACCGAGCCGACGACCGGCTGCAGCAGGTAGACCAGGGCGCTGGAGAGGATCAGCGCGAGCGCGGCCCGGGCGCACAGCATGCCCACGCACAGCAGCAGCGTGCCCGGCATCTGCCGGCCGGCGATCCAGCGCGCTCCCACGGTCAGCACACACCAGCCCAGCACGGCGCACAGGCCCGCCACCAGGCCCGCCGTGTGCAGCAGGATGAACAGCAGCCCGGTCGGCACCGCCACGGTCTCGACGAACATCCGGGCCGCGCGCAGCAGCGCCGGCCGCAGGTGCCCGATCTCGATCACCACCTCGCCGTCGTGCGCGGCGGTGGACGGCGCTTGCGGCGCGTGTTGCGACGGGGTCATCACGGTCCTAGAGGGGAGGCGGCTAAGACGACGGTGACGGGGCGGTCCCTGTCTCCGTACCCACACCTGTCGGCGATACGCCCGCGTTTCCGAGGCGGGTTGCACGCTCGGGTTCCACGGTCGCTTCCGGCCGCACGCTCGACGAGTGCGCGAGCGTCACCACCCCGATGATCAGCAGGGCTCCGGAACCGGACAGGGCGGCCAACGCCCCGGGGCTGGTCGGCGGCGTGACGTGGAAGGCTAGCACCCCGATCAGGTAGCTGGCCAGGGGGTTGGTGATCGTCATCGCCGCGACCGCCGCCGAGAGCGAGCCGGCGGCGAAGGCTCCCTGCTCCAGCAGCAGCCCCGAGAGGGTGGACACCGCCAGAGCGTACCCGGGCCAGTCCACGGCGGTAGCCGCCACACCACGTTGTAATAGATCCTCGGCGGTGAGCTTGATGAGCACCGCGCTCATCGCGAAACACAGCCCGGCCGCGACCGCGATCAGCGTCGCGTGGACCAGCGGCGGGCGGCCGGCCGAGGCCACCACGAGCAGCCCGACCAGGATCGTGGTGGCCAGGCCGGCGAGCACGACGCGGTTGCGGTCCGGCTCCTCGGAAAACGGCGCAACGCCGCGCACGGCGAGGAACACGACAACACCGCCGCAGATGGCCAGACCGCCCAGCCAGTCGCGTAACGCCGGCCACCGCCGCCCCCACGCCGAGGCCAGCGGCAGGGCGAAGAGCAACTGCGTGACGAGCAGCGGTTGCACCAGGGCCACCGAGCCGTAGTGCAGGGCCACCGCCTGGACCAGGAAGCCGACGAGGTTGGTCACCCACCCGAACAACCACAAGGGGGTACGCACGAGCCGGCGCACCAGCGCGAGCAGCGGTCGCAGCACACCCAGCAGGGGTCGTACCACGAGCCGGGTGGCCAGCCGGGTCCCGCGGGGTGGCTCGGCTGGCGTCGGGTCCGGTTCGGGTGCGGCGGCGCTGTGTTGCGCCGCGTGCTGTTGCAGTGATGCCGAGGCCGCGAAGAGGAATGCGGCCAGGAGTCCGAAGAGGACGGGCAGCACGATTTTCCCGGGTGGTGAGGTGACAAGTTCATTGATCCTATCGGTCCCCGCCACCGAACCGCGCCGCGAGGAACCGGTACGCGCCCGGCGCGGCACCCCGTACCGCCACGGGCAGCCGCAGCCAGCGCGGCGCGTACCGCTCGGGGCTGCCGCTGCGTACCGCGCGGACCAGCGCGTCGGCGACCACCCCGGCGGGCATGGGCCGGGGCCGGCGGCGCTGGTACGGCCGGCCCCGCTGCGCGAAGAAGCCGGTGTCCACCACGCCCGGCACGAGTACCCCGACGCCCACCCCGCTGCCCCGCACCTCGAAGCGCAGGCTCTCGGCGAACGTGTCCAGCCCCGCCTTGGTCGCCGCGTAGACGGCCTCCTGCGCCACGCCCATCCGCCCCGCGATCGACCCCACGAACATCAGGTACCCCTCGCCCCTCGCCAGCATCGGCGGCAACAGCGCCCGGGTCAGCTCGATCGGCGCCACCAGGTTGACCGCGACCAGCCGGGCCACCTGCGGCGCGGTCATCTCCGGGAACGGGCCGGCCCAGCCGACGCCGGCGTTGTTGACCAGCACGTCCACCCGGCCGGTGACCTCCTGCGCCGCCCGCGCGAGCCGCGGCACCTGCGCCGGATCGGCGAGGTCGGCGGTCAGCGGTACCGCATCGATCTCTGCTGCCAGTGCGGCCAGCCGGTCGCCCGCGCGGCCGTGCGCCAGCACCCGCGCCCCCGCGCGGGCCAGCGCGACCGCGCTGGCCCGTCCTATTCCGGAGGACGCGCCGGTGACCAGCGCCACCTTCCCGTGCAGCCGCATGGTGATTACAGTTTCACGGCCCGGAAACGGCAGCGACCCCGACCGGTGACACGCACCCGGTGCACTGGTGTGCGACCCGCCGACGAGCGGGGCGCACCTAGGGTTCCGCCGCTGCCCGCGGGTCTGGTCCAAGAGGTGCAGGCGGAGCAGCCGCTCCGCTCCACGGCGGGGGAAAAGCCCGGGAGGCCAGGTAGGTCTGCACCCCAGTGGTCGGATCCCGGTCCCGGAGCGTCGCCATATGAGTTGTTACAGCCACGAGGTACCCGGCGGTGCCGGCTGGTCGCTGCGGGTCGAGCGCGGCCGGCAACTGCGCCTGGCGGCGGCCGGCTGCGGCGTGTGCGTGAGCACCCTGTTGTTCGCCGCCGCCGACCCGCTGGAGCGGCTGAACGTGCCGGACACGCTCAAGGCGCAGATGTCCGCGTGCGTACGCCCGCCCATGGTGCTCATGTCCGACCTGGGCCGGGCGCTGTGCTCGGTCACCGGCTCGTCGCTGCCGTGGCACGACGCGATCAGCGGGCACAGCCTGGACCGGCACGTCGCGCGGTTCGGCCCGTCGGACTACGGGGCCGACGGCAACGGGTGGCGCCGGTCGGCCCGTTCCCTGCTGCTGGACGAGCTGGCCGTGCTCGGGCTCGGCCGGCGGGACCTGCACGCCTGCGTGAACTGGTTCACCAAGGTGGTACCGGACGAGCGCGGCCGCCTCGCCTTCGCCTCCGGACACGCCAGTGCGGGCGACTGGGTGACCCTGCGCGCCGAGCAGGATCTCCTGGTCGTGCTGGCCACCGCGCCGCATCCGCTGGACCCGTCGCCGGCCTGGGCGCCCGGCCCGGTGCGGATCAGCGTCGGCGACGCCGGGCCGCCCGCGCCGCCCGACGACCCGTCCCGGGTGTTCCGCGCCGAGTCGGCCCGCTCCCTGGAACTGGCGGAGCGCTCATGACTCTCATCGATACGGTGGTGGCCGCCGGGGACGGGTGGATCGGGGAGATCCCGGCCGGTGCCCGGCTGCGGATCGTGGACCTGCACGGCAACCAGGCGGTCGACACGCTGCTGTACGACGCGCACGACTACGGCAACCGGTACAGCGCGGTGGACACCGTACGGGAGCAGGGTGGCGTGTACCTGACCACCGGCTCTGCCCTGGTGTCCGTCGACGGCGACGTGCTCGCCACGATCGTCGAGGACACCTGCGGGCGGCATGACACGCTCGGCGGCGCGTGCGCCAAGGAGAGCAACGTGGTGCGGTACGGGCACCACACCCGCCACCAGCACGCCTGCCGGGCCACGTTCCTGCGGCAGATCCAGCGCTGGGGCCGCGGGCTGGACAAGCGCGACGTGACCCACAACATCAACTTCTTCATGAACGTGCCGCTCACCCCGGACGGCGGCCTCAGCTTCGAGGACGGCGTCTCCGCACCCGGCAAGCACGTCGAGCTGCGCGCCGAGCGCGACATCCTGCTCCTGATCAGCAACTGCCCCCAGATCAACAACCCCTGCAACGCCTACCACCCCACCCCGATCCGCCTCCAGGCCTGGCCCACATGACCCCCGCCCGGCGCGACTTCATCGAAGTTGCGGTGTCCGGCCGGCCCCAACACCGCAACTTCGATGAGGTTGCGGCGTTCTCGGGCGGGGGGTGGGGGTGTGAGTGAGGGGGTTCTTGAGGTGTTGTCGGGGGGGATACAGGCTACGGTGCAGGACCTGCCGGGGCGGACGGGGCTGTGGGGGGTCGGGGTGCCGCCGTCGGGGGCCTGGGACGACCTGTCCTTCGCGCTGGCCAACCTCGCGGTCGGCAACCCGGTCGGCGCGGCCGGGCTCGAGGCGGTCCTGCGCGGGCCGTCGATCCGGGTACGCCGGCCCACGATCCTGTGCGTCACCGGCGCCGCCGGGCTGGCCACACTCGACCGGCGCACGGTGCCGCTGGGCCGGCCGATCGAGGTGTTCGCCGGGCAGATCCTCGACATGGGGCCGATGCGCGGGCCGGGGCTGCGCGGGTACCTCGCGGTGCGCGGCGGCCTCGCGGTGCCGGCCGCGCTGGGCAGCCGGTCCACCTTCCTGCTCGGCGGGCTGGGTGGCTGGCACGGGCGACCGCTGCGCGCCGGTGACCTGGTACCGGTCGGCGACGAGTCGGGCGCGTGCGCGCCGGTCGACGTCGGCGACGCGCTGCCGGTGCTGACCGACTCGTGGACGATCCGGGTGATCCCGGGCCCGCACGGCGCGCCCGAGTACCTGACCGAGGCCGGTGCGCAGGCGCTGTTCGCGGCGCAGTGGCGGCTGGACCACCGCTCCGACCGCACCGGCGTGCGGCTGACCGGGCCGGCACCCGAGTGGTCGCGCCCGGACGGTGGCGAGGCCGGGCTGCACCCCAGCAACATCCACGACAGCCCGTACCCGGTCGGCGGCATCATGATCTCCGGCGGCACCCCGGTCGTGGTCGGGCCGGACGGGCCGAGCCTCGGCGGCTTCGTGCTGCCGGCCGTGGTGATCAGCGCCGACCGCTGGCGGCTGGCGCAGGCCCGGCCGGGCGACCGGGTGCGGCTGACTCCGGTGACTCCCGGCGAGGCGCAGGAGGCCAGCCGCACCCGCGAGCACCTGCTCGCCGACCTGGCGCACCTGGCCGGGGGCGGGATGCCGCGGCCCACGCTGGTGCTCCGCGAGCGCTTCGCGAACTACACCGCGACCGGTTGGTCGCGGCCGCGGCCCGTCGTGAACCTGCCCGGGGAAGGCGGGCGGCCCGCGCTGAGCGCCCGCCAGGCCGGCGACCACCACCTGCTGGTCGAGGTCGGTCCGGCCCAGCTCGACCTGGCCGTGCGGCTGCGGGTGCACCTGCTGGCCGGGGCCGTGGCGCAGGCGGGCGCCGCGGGCATCACCGAGAGTGTCGAGGGGGTACGGTCGCTGCTCCTCGCCGTGGACGAGGCGAAGCTGTCGCTGGGCGCGCTCGCCGAACTGGTCGCCGAGGAGTGGACCCGGCTGCCCGACCTGGACTCGGTGGCGCTGCCCACGCGCGAGGTCACCCTGCCGATCGCGTTCGACGACGCGGCCGTGCACGAGGCGATGCGCCGGTACCAGACGGGGGTGCGCCCGGACGCGCCGTGGTGCCCGGACAACGTCGAGTTCATCCGGCGCATCAACGGGCTGGCGCAGCGGGAGCACGTCTTCGACATCGTGGCGGCCGCGACCTACCTCGTCGTCGGGCTCGGCGACGTGTACCTGGGCGCGCCGGTGGCGGTACCGCTGGATCCGGCGCACCGCCTGGTGACCACCAAGTACGACCCGCCCCGCACCTGGACGCCGGCGAACGCGGTCGGCATCGGCGGCGCGTACCTGTGCGTGTACGGGATGGAGGGTCCCGGCGGGTACCAGCTGGTCGGGCGCACCGTGCCGGTCTGGCGGTACGGTGGCCCCGATGCCGAGCTCGACGACGAGCCGCCCTGGCTGCTGCGCCTGTTCGACCAGATCCGCTTCAGCCTCGTGGATCCGGAGGAGCTGCGCGTGCTGCGAGCCGAGATCGCCGCCGGTACCCGGAATCTGGACACCCGGCCCACCACGTTGCGGGCCGCCGACCTCGTCTGCGGCACGGACGCCGCGGCCGCCGGGTTCACCGCCCGGCGGCTGGCCGCGTTCGCCGCGGAGCGCGAGCGCTGGGCCCTGGCGGCCTCCTCCCTTGGCGGCGAGGCATGACCCAGCCGGTATGGATCGACCGGCTGTCCACAGTGGAGGTCGAGGAGCTGCGCCGGTCCGTGCCGGCGGACGGGCCGATGTCCGGTGTCGGGTTCGCCATCAAGGACAACCTCGACCTGGCCGGGCACGCCACCACCGCGGCCTGCCCCGACCTGGCCACCGGCCCGCTGGCGAAGAGCTCGGCGGCCGCGGTGGCACGGCTGCTGGACGCGGGCGCGGTGCCGGTCGGCAAGACCAACATGGACCAGTTCGCGACCGGCCTGGTCGGCACCCGCAGCCCCTACGGCGCCTGCCACAGCGTGGCCAGCCCCGCGCACGTCTGTGGTGGCAGCAGCTCGGGCAGCGCGGTCGCGGTGGCCAGCGGGCTGGTCCCGCTCGCGCTGGGCACCGACACCGCCGGCTCCGGCCGGGTGCCCGCGGCCTTCAACGGCATCGTCGGCGTGAAGCCCACCCGCGGCCTGGTCTCCACCCGCGGCGTGCTGCCCGCCTGCCGGTCGCTGGACTGCGTGACCACATTCACCCGCACCGTCAGCGATGCCCGCCCGGCCCTTGCCGCGCTGGCCGGCTTCGACCCGGACGACCCGTGGTCGCGGCCGGCGCCGCCGGCGCCGCCGCCCGGCGTCGCGGCCCGCATGCGCGTCCTCGCGGTGCCCTCGGCCACCCCCGACCTCGACCCCCCGCACGAGCGCGCCTGGCACCGGGCGCTGGGCCACGCCGGTGAGCTGGCCCATCTGGTACCGGTGGACATCGCGCCGTTCCTGGCCGCGGCCGCCCTGCTCTACGGCGGCGGGTGGCTCGCCGAGCGCTGGGCCGCGTTCGGGCACCTGCTCGACGGGCCCGGGGTCGATCCGACCGTCCGCGCGGTGGTGACTCCGGGCCGGGACGTCACGGGTGCCACCGTGTTCGAGGCGGCGGACCGGCTGGCCGGGCTGCGCCGCGCCACCGAGCCGGTCTGGGCGGAGGTCGACGCGCTGCTGCTGCCCGTGACGCCGGGGCACCCGACCCTCGCCGAGGTGGCCGCCGACCCGGTCGGGGTCAACGCCCGGCTGGGCACGTACACCAACTTCGTGAACCTGCTCGACCTGTGCGCGGTCGCGGTGCCGGCCGGGACGCGCGAGGACGGGCTGCCGTTCGGCGTGCAGCTGATCGCGCCCGCGTTCGCCGACGCGCCGCTGCTCGACCTTGCCGCTCGGTGGTGCGGCGAGCCCGCGCCGCCCCCGCCGGTACCGGCCGGGTTCTCGCTGCTCGCGGTGTGCGGGGCGCACCTGTCCGGGCTGCCGCTCAATCCGCAGCTGGTGGGGCTGGGCGGGCGGCTGCACTCGCGGGCCCGCACCGCCGCCGGGTACCGGCTCTACCGGCTGCCCGGCACCGGAGTGCCCCGCCCGGCGCTGGTGCGCACCGGCGACGGGCCGGCCGAGGGGGTACCGGTGGAGGTGTGGCAGCTGCCGGACCAGGCGGTCGGGGCGCTGCTGGGCACGGTACCGCCGCCGCTGGGCTTCGGGCCGGTGGCGCTTTCCGACGGCAGCACGGTCGCCGGGTTCCGGGCCGACGCACTCGCGGTGCGCGACGGTACCGACATCACCGGGTCCGGCGGCTGGCGGCACTATCTGGCAGCTTCACGCCGAACCCCCTGAGGGCGAGGCGCAGCAGCACCGGTCCCGGCCGGACCAGGTCGGCCAGGCGGCGACCGGCCAGCGCCTCCAGCTCGGCGAGCACCGCCGGGTACCGGTCCGGACCGGCCCGCCGCGCCTGGTCGAGGAGGGTCGTGTTGGCCCACACCTTCGCCCGCGACTCGGTCAGGATGCGCCGGGTCGCGGCCCGGTTCGCCGGGCCCAGCAGCCGGTCGGTGAGGCTCGGCGGGGCCAGCGCGCTCAGCTCCACGTCCTCGGCCGAGACCCGGGCCAGCAGCACGTCGTCCACCTGCCGGTGATCGGCCTCCCGGGTCCGCAGCACCGCCGGATCGTCGAACTCGGCCGGGCTGATCACCGCGATCAGCGCCTGCGGCAGGTCGTAGTTGATGTGCGCGTTCATGCCGAACAGCACGTGCCGCAGCGGCGGCAGGCGGGGCTGCGTGCGGGCGGTGTCGAAGGCGACCCGCCAGGGCGCCGGTACCGGCGCGCCGGCCAGGTCGGCGGCGAGCGCGTCCAGGTAGAGCTGCGCGAAGACCAGGTCCCAGCGGGCCAGCCAGGCGCCGTCGGCGAAGCCGCCCCGGTCGATCTCGTCGGCCACCGCACGCGTGGTGCGCAGGTACGTCGCGTGGAAGAAGCGCCGCGCGTCGCCCGCCTCGCGCAGCCTGGCCAGGTCGTCCTCCATGCCGGCGACCAGGGCCGCGATGCTCTCGTGCACCCGGTGATTGTCGCAGGTCAGCTGAGCGAGGCCTTGTTGATCCGGCGGAGGATCACCGAGGCCGCCTGCTCGACCGTGGTCCGGTCGTAGACCAGCCGGTACGCGTACCCGCCGGTCACCGACGCCTGGCGGCGGGCCGTCAACATGGCGGAGTAGTGCGGCCCGAGCAGGATCATCGTCAGCTCCCGGCGCATCGCGTCGTTGTCGTCCAGCCGCACCAGGTGCACGTCCGGTACCCCGATCGACGGCAGCTCACCGACGAGCGCGCCGATGTAGCTGGCGTTGCGAGCCAGCATCTGCAGCACCGCGATCGGCTCACCGGAGATCATCTGATTCTTCGGCAGGCAGGCCAGCACGACCGTGGGGTCCGGGTCGAGACCGGCCCGCTGCTCGATGTGCCCGGCCAGCGCCGCGAGCACCTGGTCCGTCACGGCCAGCGCCGGGCGGCCCGCGGTCGCCATCTGGTACGGCGTCGCCTTCGGGTCCACCGCCGGCCGCTGCGCGATCAGGTGGATCTCGTGCTGCGGCTCGCGCGGGATCAGCTGCCCGGCCAGCGGTGCCGGGCGGCCGAAGTGGTAGCCCTGACCCAGCTCCGCACCCAGACCGCGGGCGGTGCGCGCGTGCGCCTCCGACTCGATGCCGACCGCCATGATGGAGGCGCCGGTCCGCTCCGCGTGCGCGGTCACCGTGTTCATGACGCGCGGCGCGTACGGGTGCGTCTGCTCGTGTACCAGGGAAACGTCGATCTTCACCACGTCCGGGTACGCGAACGGCATCAGCGCCAGCGACGCCGCGGTGACGCCCACGTTGTCCAGCGCGATGCCCCAGCCGGCCGCGCGGGCCCGCTCGATGCCGAGCATCGTCGCCTCCGCATCGGCCGACAGGGACCGCTCCGACATCTCCATGAACACCCGCAGCCGGGCGCGGGCCAGGGCGAGCGCCGGCATCAGGTCGGGCGGGACCGGTCCCGCGGACGACGGGGTCGCCACGTTGATGAACACGGCGGTGGACGGGTGCAGTCGCGCCTCCACCGCGGCCCGGAACGCCGCCGCGTGCGCCACCAGGTCCAGCTCCCAGGCCAGCCCGGCGGCGGCCGCCGCGGCGAACATCGGCCCCGGGCTCTCGAAGGTCGTGCCGGCCGGGCCGCGCGCGAGTGCCTCGTAGCCCACGACGTCGCCGCTGTCGAGGTGGATGACCGGTTGGAAGAACGCGCGCACCATCCGCCCGCGCACCACCTGCTCGATGGTCGGTCCGTCCGGCGCTGCCTCGGCGTGCGGCCCGGCACCATGCCGGTCAGCCCCGTCCGACTCTGCCGACTCCGGGCCACGCTGGAACAACACGACCATGCCAGACTCCTTTCCCCACGGTCCCTATCGGTCGGCGCGGCGCCGACTGAAAAGAAGGCCATCACCCGGTGGTACGGCGAACCGGCGTGGCCTGCGGGGTTGGTGTTGTCACCGCACAATGGACGGCGATGGAGACTTCGAGGATCGCCCGGTGACCGGTCCCGCCTGGCTGGACGACGCGGGACTGGTCACCCTGCCCGGCGGGGCGAGGGTGCGCGGCCGGCGGCTGAGCGACCCGGCCAGTCCCGCCGACTTCGCGCTGCTACTGGCCAAGGGCCCGGCACCGGCCTGGCCGCACCGGCGGGTCCGCTGGCCCGACTTCTGGATCCCCACCGACCAGCGCGACGCGCTCGACGCGCTGCGCGAGGCGCACCGCCGCGCGCACGCCGGCGAGCGCGTCGAGGTCGCGTGCCGCGGCGGCGTGGGTCGCACCGGCACCGCCCTGGCCGCGCTGGCCATCCTCGACGGGCTGGACCCGGGCGAGGCGCTCGCCTGGGTCCGCGCCAGCTACCACCGCCGCGCCGTGGAGACGCCGTGGCAGCGGCGGTGGCTGCGCACCGTCACCCGAGGCTGATGCCGGTGCCGTCGACCGTCACGTTGACGGCGGCGAGCGGGGCGGACGCCGGGCCGTTGGCCACGGTGCCGTCGGCGACGTGGAACTTGCTGCCGTGACAGGTGCAGTTGATGGTGCCGCCGCTGACGTTGCCCACGGTGCAGCCCTGGTGGGTGCAGACCGCGCTGAAGGCCTTGATGGTGCCCTGCCGCGGCTGGGTGACGACGACCCGCTGAGCCGCGAAGATCTTGCCACCGCCCACCGGGATGTCAGCCGTCTGGGCGAGCGGCTTTGCACCGCCGGCGGTGGTCGCTGCACCACCGCCGGCGGCACCCCCTCCCCCAGCGGACGGCGGGTCCGGTGACTGGCCACCGTAGGTGGCACAGCCGCCCAGGACCGCCGCCGCGCACACGCCGCCGGCACCGGCCAGCACGGCCCGGCGGGATGCTGTCTCGTCGCGTTCCATCGTGTGATGCCCTTCGATCAGAATTTGATGCCGGTGGTGGTGAAGAACCACAGGGCGGAGCTGAGCCACAGGCCCATGAGCGCGGCGAAGACCAGGCCGCCCAGCATGGGCAGCGCCCAGCCGGGCAGGCCGCGCTTGGGCAGGGCGAGCATCTTCACGGTGAACGCGCCGAAGAACACGCAGCCGAGCAGCGAGTGGACGAGTACCCGCGCGCTGTAGGTCTGGAAGCCCAGCGCGTACAGGCAGTGGATGGCGACGGGCACGGCGAGCAGGAACGCGATCCGGCCGGACCAGCGGTGGAAGGTACCGATCCAGGACGGCGCGCGCACCGGCAGCTTGCCGTACATGGCCAGGGCGGAGACGAGCTGCGCCACGGCGAACAGGGCCGCGCCGGTGGCCAGCCAGACCTTCACCGTCACCGGGCTGGAGAAGCCGGCGATGTTGACGGCGATCCCGGTGGGCCGGTGCAGCCGGCCGTACACGCCGAGGGTCAGCGCGACCGCGGCGCCGATCAGCAGCGGCACGAAGAGCTTGGCGCCCGCGCTGCCGCGGGGTGTCGCGGTGCCGGGACTCCCGGTGCCGGCCGGGGCACCGTGCGGCGCGAAGGGCAGGGTCTGCTCCCCGGGGGAGCGCAGCCGGAGCCGGTCTTTGGCGGAGGCGAGCACCCCCAACGTGTCCCCGGATGCTCCGGGGAAGGGGTTGGGCGATCCGTAAGGCGGGCCGGGGTTGGCGGACATGGCTGTCTCCGTTCACAGTGGAATGCCGTCGAGGGTCAGAAGCCGGTGCCGCTGGCGCCGTCGACGGCCACCGCGTTGACAGTCTCGCCATTCACGGTCGCGGTCCGCGTACCGGTGTCCAAGGTGGACGCCGGCGCGGGCGTGCCGTCCACGGTCTCGACGCCGGTCTGCCGGCCGTCGAGCTGGATCCAGCCGACCTCGACCAGCTTGTTGCGGACCGTCGCGGCGGCCTTGTACAGCCCGGACGGCGGGTACACCGCGCGGGCCCGGAAGGTCCAGTGCTTCGCGCCGACGTTGACCTTGCCGGTCGCCACGCCCTTGCCGTACGTGCCGGTGAGGCTGGAGTTGTGCGTGCCGGAGAGGTTGAGCTGCCCACCCGTGGCGGTACCCCGGAGCCACGCCTCGACCCGGCTGCCATCGCAGACGTACGCGATCGCGACACCGTCGCGCACCGCGATCGCGACGGTCGCCGCCCCGCCGGTGGTGTACCCGGCGTAGGTCGCCCGGTACGCCACGGCCGGCGCGCTCACCAACGCCCCGGCGCCGGCTGGCGACGCTGCGGAGGGGGGTGTCGCGGAGGGGGGTGTCGCGGACGGGAGCGCGGCGGACGGGAGCGCGGCGGACGGCGATGCCGCGGCGCTCGGGCCGGCCGCGACGTTCGCCTTCGGCTGGCTGGCACTGGCATGCACGTTCAAAGCGATCAACACACTGGCGAGCGCGGCCCCACCCAGCAGCGTGAGGAGAGGTCCCTTGCGTCCCATCGTTGACTCCCGGTCATCTTCTCGTGGCTCCGTCTGATGAAACCGATCAAACCTTCCCGCGTCTGCGTACTTCTGCACACACGCGGATCCTGTCCGGTCTCCGACGCTTCCGGATTCCCCCGGCCGCGTATCGTGGCAGTTCGTGGAGCTGATCGCCGCCGCGCCGCCGTCGCACCGCAGGTCCGGCGCCGCGCACGGCGGTGAGCCGGGCCCGGGAGCGCGGCTGCCGCCCACGGTCCAGCCGGTCCGCGCGGTGGTCTGGCTGTGCCACCTCGCGCTGCCGCTGGCCGGGCTGTGGCTGCTGCTCGGCCAGCCGGACACGGACCTGATCTGGCACGACGCGGTGAGCCACTTCTGGCTGGTGGTCGCCGTGGCCCTGGTCAACGTGGTGCTGGGCGTGCGGATGAGCGCGGCCGCGCACCGGCGCGCCGACGCCCGGCTGTTCCTGGTCTCCCTGGCGTTCCTGGCCAGCGCCGGATTCCTGCTCCTGCACGGTCTGGCCACCCCCGGGGTGCTGGTGCACCACGCCAGCCTGGGGTTCGACCTCGCCCAGCCGGTGGGCCTCGCGGTCGCCGCGGTGTGCGCGGTGGCCTCCGCCCTGCCGCTGCCGCAACGGCCGGCGGGCGGGCGGCTGGCCCGCTGGCAGATCGCCGCGGCCGTGGTGCTCGGCCTGCTGGTCGCCGGCTGGGCCGCCGTCTCGCTGCTGGACCTGCCGCCGCTGGACCGGCCGGTGACGGCGCGCGACGTGACCGGGCCGGTCGAGGTGATGGCGCTGGCATCGATACCCCTGTACCTGATCGCCGCGCTGCGCTACTACCTGCTGCACCGGCGCCGGCCGGCCGCGATGCTGATCAGCATCATCACCGCGTTCACCCTGCTGGCCGAGGCGATGCTGGCGGTCACGCTCGCCGACAAGTGGCACCTGTCCTGGTGGGAGTGGCACCTGCTGCTGACCGCCGCGTTCGCGTTCGTCGCGTACAGCGCCTACGTGCAGTACGGCCGGGAGGGCTCCAGCGCCGGCCTGTTCGACGCGATCACGCTGGCCCAGACCGGCCGCGCCATCCGCGCCCAGTACGAGGCGGCGCTGGAGGAACTGGTCAGCGTCCTGGAGGAGCGGGAGCGCACCGGGCAGCCGAGCCGGGCACCGGTGGCGGCCCGGCTGCGCGAGCGGTTCGGGCTCACCGAGGGGCAGGCAGCGGTACTGGACCGGGCCGGCGCGGCGCTGGCGGCGGAGCGGCAGCTGTCCCGGCGGCTGGCCGCCCTCGTCGCGGTCGGCGAGCAGGCCCGGCTCGGGCTGGCGGACGAGGAGTTCCTGGCGCGGGTGCTCGACGAGGTGCAGCCGGCGTACGGCGCGGTGCGCATCCACCTCGGCAGCGGCCCACCCCGGGAGACCGGCCTGGCCGCGTACCCGCTGACCGTCAAGGGCCGGCTGGCCGGCGTGCTGCAGGCACCCCACCCGGCCGGCCCGCGCGAGGCCGACCTGCTCGCCACGCTCGCCAGCCAGCTGTCCATCGCGCTGGAGAACGCCCGGCTCTACCGGGAACTGGAGACGCTCTTCCGCCGGTACCTCTCGCCGGATGTCGCCGCCGCGCTGCTGGCCGACCCCGACCAGGCCGCGCTGGGCGGCTCGCTCGTGGAGGTCACCGCCCTGTTCGCGGACCTGCGCGGGTTCACCACGTTCTCCGAGGCGGTGGCGCCGGCCGAGATCGTCCGGATGCTCAACCGGTACCACGGGGTGGCCGTGCCGTGCATCCTCGACAACGGCGGCACCATCGTCCAGTTCGTCGGCGACGCGCTGCTCGCCCTGTTCAACGCGCCGGCCCGCCAGCCCGACCATGCCGAGCGGGCGGTCCGGGCGGCGCTGGCCATGCAGGCGGCGGTGGCGGGCATCGCCGAGCGGGAGCCGGACTGGCCCCGCTTCCGGATCGGCGCGAACACCGGACCGGCGCTGGTCGGCAACATCGGCAGCGAGACCCTGCGCGGCTTCAACGCGATGGGCGACGCGGTGAACGTGGCCGCCCGGCTGCAGGGACTCGCGGAGCCCGGCCAGGTGGTGATCGGCGAGGCGACGCTGCGCGCGATGGGGACGCCGGTGGCGACGCGGTCGTTGGGCGAGCTGACGGTCAAGGGCCGCGTCGCGCCGGTGCGCGCGTACGTGGTGACGCAATGAGTGACTTCTGGGAGCTGTTGACTCCGGACGAGGCCGCCGAGATGGAGCGGCGCGGCCGGCGGCGCCGGTACCGGCGGGGTGCGGTGATCTTCCGCGAGGCGGAGCCGTGCCACGCGGTCATCGTGCTGGTCGCGGGGCGCGTCAAGGTGACCAGCAACACGCAGGGCGGCACCGAGGTCGTGCTCGCGGTGCGCGGGCCGGGTGCGCTGCTCGGCGAGTTCTCCGCGATCGACGGCGGCGTCTACTCCGGCACCGTGCAGGCGCTGGAGCCGGTCGCCGCGCTGGTCGTCCCGCTGGCCGAGTTCACCGGGTACCTGCAGGCACACGGGCGCGTCGGGTACCTGCTGATGCGCCTGCTGGTCAGCCGGCTGCGCGACGCCGACCGCAAGCGCATCGAATTCGGCGCGCACGACACCACCGGCCGGGTGGCCGCCCGCCTGCTGGAACTGGCCGAGCGCTTCGGCCAGCCCGGCCCGGACGGCATCGCGATCGCGCTGCCGCTGTCCCAGGACGAGCTGGCCGGCTGGACCGGCGCCTCGCGGGAGGCGGTCAGCAAGGCGCTCGGCACGCTGCGTGGTGCGGGTGCGATCCACACCAGCCGGCTGCGGGTCGTGGTCCGCGACCTGGACCTGCTCCGTGACCGCGTGCGCTGAGACGTTTACTGAGTATGCGAGATCAGCAACTGTGGATAGAGTGACTCTCCGTGGACTTCCGGCTGCTGGGGCCGGTCGAGGTGGAACTGGCCGGCCAGCGGGTGCCCGTCGCCCGACGACAGGAGCGCTGCGTCCTGGCGATCCTCCTGCTCGAGGCGGGCCGGCCCGTGTCCGCGGACCGGCTGGCGGAGCTGACCTGGGCCGGCGATCCGCCACCCGCCGCCCGCGACGTGGTGGCGACCTACACCTCCCGGCTGCGCAGCGCGCTGAACAACGCGGGCGGGGAGGCGCCCGGGGTGTGGCTGCGCCGCCGCGACCAGGGCTACGTGATCGACGTGGACCCCGACGCCGTGGACGCGCACCGCTTCGAGCGCCTGCTGGAGCAGGCGCAGCAGACCGAGGCGCCGGCGCGGCGCGCCCAGTTGCTGCGCGACGCGCTGTCGCTGTGGCGCGGTCCGGCGCTCGCGGACATAGGCCCCGATCTGGTACGGGAACGGCTGGGCGCACGCCTCGAGGAGCGCCGCCGGGTCGCCCTCGACCTGCGCATCGCGGCCGACCTGGCGGACGGGCGGCACGCGGAGCTGGTCGGCGAGCTGACCGAGCTGGCCGCCCGCTCCCCGCTGGACGAGCGGCTGGCCGGGCACCTGATGCTCGCCCTGTACCGCACCGGCCGCCAGTACGAGGCGCTGCAGGCCTACCGCACCGTGTACCAGCGGCTGCGCGACGATCTCGGGCTGGACCCGGGCGGCGAGCTGCAGCGCCTGCACGGGTCGATCCTGCGCGCCGACGACGACCTCAACCCGGCGCAGAATGCCGGCCCGCCGCGGACGGGCCTGGGGGCGAAGGCGCGTCCGAAAGCGCGCACGCTGCCTCGTGACATCCCCGACTTCACCGGCCGGGAGGAGATCATCACCGAGCTTCGCCGGGCGGCACCCGAGGGCGACCCGCGCTCCGGTACCGCCCCGGTGATCGTCGCCATCGACGGCATGGCCGGCGTCGGCAAGACCACGCTGGCGCTGCACCTGGCCCACCAGCTGGCCGAGCGCTGCCCGGACGCCCAGCTGTACCTGGACATGCACGGGCACAGCGCGCGCCTGCCGCTGGAGCCGGCGCGCGCGCTGGACAGCCTGCTGCGCCAGGTCGGCGTGCCCGGGGAGCGCATTCCGGACTCGGTGGAGCAGCGGGTCGCGCTGTGGCGCAGCGAGCTGTCCGGGCGCCGCGCGCTGCTGGTGCTGGACAACGTGGCAAGCAGCGAGCAGGTGATCCCGCTGCTGCCCGGCCAGCCCGGCTGCCTGACGCTGATCACCAGCCGGCGCCGGCTGTTCGGGCTGGACGGGGTGCGCTCGGTGTCGCTGGACGTGCTCACCGCCGACGAGTCGGTCGGGCTGCTCGCCCGGGTGGTCGGCGACCGCGTCGCGGCCGACCCGGCGGCGGCCCGGGAGGTGGCGGCGCTGTGCGGCAACCTGGCCCTGGCGCTGCGGCTGGCCGCCGCGCGGCTGGTCCACCGGCCCAGCTGGCGGGTGTCCGACCTGGCCGCGCTGCTGCGCCAGACCAGCCCGCTGCGCTACGACTTCGCGGCCGAGGGGCGCACCATCGCCTCCGCGTTCGCCCTGTCGTACCAGCACCTCAGCTCGCCGGCCCAGCGCGTCTTCCGGCTGCTCGGCCTGCATCTCGGCCCCGACATCGACCTGCGCGCCGCGACCAGCCTGGCGGACCTGCCGATGCCGGTCACCCGCAGCCTGCTCGACGAACTGGTCGACTCGCACCTGCTCCAGGAGCTGACCGCGGGCCGGTACCGGGTGCACGACCTGCTGCGCGAGTACGCGCGCGAGCTGGCCGAGGGTACCGACCCCGCGGCGGACCAGGAGGCGGCGCTGCGCCGGCTGCTGGACTTCTTCCTGCACAGCACGTTCCGCGCCATCGCCTACTTCGAGAACAACACGCCGCGGCCCTACCCGGACACCGGCCCGCCGCCGCCGACCACCATCACGTTCACCGGCCCCGACGAGGCGCAGGAGTGGCTGGAAACGGAGTACGGCAACCTGCTCGGCCTGGTCCGGGACGCGGCGCGGCGGGGCTGGCACCGGGCCACCTGCCAGCTGACCCGGGCGGTCTGGCGGCACCAGTACCGGCGCGGGCACAACGACGACTGCCTGGAGCTGCACGACCTCGCCATGGCCGCGGCCCGGGCACTCGGCGACGACCACGCGATCGCGCAGGTGTACAACTACCGCGCGTCGATGCAGTGGCGGGTGGGCCGGTTCGCCGCGGCGCTGGACGACCTGTCCAACGCGGCGGCGCACGGCCGGGCCGGTGGCGACCGGGGCCTGGAGGCGCTCGCCCTGCAGAACAGTTGCCGCGTGCTGCGGCGCATGGGCCGCTACGCCGCCTCGCACGCGGCGGCGCTCGGCGCGGCCGAGGCGTTCGAGGAGCTGGGCGACAGCATCGGCACCTCGATCTCGCTGACCGAGGCGGCCGAGATCGACATCCTGATGCACCGCTACTCCGAGGCGGTCCTGGCCTGGCGGGCGCACCTGCGGCTGGCCCGCCGGGCCGGCACGCCGGTCCAGCGCAGCGTGGCCCTGATGAACCTGGGCGCGATCGAGGTGCGCCGGGGCCGGCCGCGCGTGGCGGTGCGGATGCTGACCCGCGCCCTGGCCGCCGGCTCGCTGCCGTCGCCGCCGATGGCCGCCGAGGCGATGAACAACCTGGGCTCCGCATGCCGCGACCTGGGCGACTTCGAGGTCGCGGTGCGCCACCACAGCGAGGCCCTGGAGATCATGTGCGACTTCGGCGACCGGGCCGGCGAGAGCGAGGTGCGCATCGCGTACGCGGCCACGCTGCGCGCGATGGGGGACGACGCCGGCGCGGCGCTGCAGTACCAGCAGGCGCTGGATCTCGCCGACCAGGTGCACGCGCGGTACGAGCAGGCCAACGCGCTGCGCGGGCTGGCCGAGACGCTCGGGTCCGCCGATCCGCGGACCGCGGTCGAATACCGCCGCCGGGCCCGCGACCTGTTCGAGGAGCTCGGCCTGCCGGAGAAGGACGAGCTGGCGGACCCGGACCCGCGGCCGCGCGGCCGCCACCCGCTGCCGGCCGCGCCCACCTCGTGACCGCCCACCTCGTGACCCGTCAGCTCGTGGTCGGTCAGCTCGTGACCGTCGGCTCGTGACCGGTCGGCTCGTGACCGGTCGGCTCGTGATCGGTCAGCTCGTCTTCTTGGTCAGGTCGTAGACGGTCTGGCCACCGACCGTCGTGGACTTGTAGTGCGCCGCGACCCAATTGCTGATCTCGCTGTTGCCGCCGCCCGGCCCGCCACCCATGCCGCCACCGGCGACGAAGTAGCGCACCTTGCCCTGGGTCACGTACGCCTGGAACTGGGCGAGCGTCGGCGCCGGGTCGGTGCCGGTGAAGCCGCCGATCGCCATCACGGCCGTACCACTGGACAGCTCCAGGGTCGCGGCGCTCTGCGCGCCCACGGTCGCCGCCGCCCACCGGGTGTTGGTCGCCTTGAGCAGGCTGACCAGCGCGCTGTTGGCGCTCTGCTCCCCCACGCCGCCGCGCATCCCGCCGCTCTGGGCGCCGCCGCTCTGGGTGCCGCCGCTCTGAGTGCCGCCGTTCTGGGCGCCGCCGCTCTGGGCGCCGCCGTTCTGGGCGCCGCCGTTCTGGGTGCCGCCGCTCTGGGTACCGCCGCTCTGGGCGCCGCCGGGGAAGCCGGCGCCCGGGAAGCCGCCGCCGGGGCCGCCGCCCATGCCGTCCGGTCCGCCCATGCCGCCCGCGCCCGACGGGCCGGAGCTGGGGATCGGGCCGCTGTGCGGCACCGACGCCGTGGCCTGCGCGTACGCCGCGCTGCTGAGCAGCCCGGCCACGACGGCGAGCGCCGCCACGGGTACCGCCGCCCGCCGGGCCAGCCGCGCACCCAGCAGCATGGCCGCGGCCACCAGGACACCGCCGGCCAGGACGGCGTAGCGCAGCCACGGGTGCCAGCCCGGCGTGCGGGCCAGCAGGCTGTAGTCCCACACCGCGGTCACCGCGACCAGCGCCGCGAGCAGTCCGCGCGCCACGATGTGCCGCCGCTCCCGCCACAGCCGGGTGCCCACCACCGCGACCAGGGCGCCGATCGCCGGCGCGAGCACCACCGTGTAATACGGGTGGATGGTGCCCTTCATGTAGCTGAAGACGAAGCCGGTCACGACGAGCCAGCCGCCCCACAGGATCAGCGCGGCGCGCAACCGGTCCGTGCGCGGTGCCCGCCAGCCCAGCCACAGGCCGGCGCCGAGGGCGAGCAGAGCCGTGGGGAGCAGCCAGGAGATCTCGGTGCCCATGGCGGTGCCGAACAACCGGGTGATCCCGGTGGCGCCGCCGAAGCCGGTGTTGCCGCCACCTCCGCCCGGACCGCCGTTGCCGCCGCCGCCGTTGCCCGAGCCGCCGAAGATCCGGCCCAGCCCGTTGTACCCGAACGCGAGGTCCAGCACGCTGTTGTTGGTCGAACCGCCGATGTAGGGCCGGCTGGACGCGGGCCAGAGCGCCACGGCCGCGACCCACCAGCCCGCCGCGACCACCAGCGCGGCCACGCCTGCCAGCAGGTGCAGGAGCCGCCGGCGCAGCGAGGTCGGCGCGGCCACCAGGTACATCAGGCCGAACGCGGGCAGCACGAGCAGGGCCTGCAGCATCTTCGTGAGGAAGCCGAAGCCGACCAGCGCGCCGGCGAGTACCACCCAGCGGGTCGACGCCACCTCGACGGCCCGTACCATCGCGTAGCCGGCCGCGACCAGGAGCAGGGTGAGCAGCGCGTCCGGGTTGTTGAACCGGAACATCAGCACCGCCACCGGGGTCAGCGCCAGTACGGTGCCGGCGAGCAGGCCCGCGACCGGACCGGACCAGCGGCGCACCGCCGCGTACAGCAGGGCGACCGACGCCACTCCCTCCAGCGCCTGCGGTGCCAGCATGCTCCAGCTGGAGTAGCCGAAGACGCGGCCGGACAGCGCCATCACCCACAGGGCGGCCGGTGGCTTGTCGACCGTGATGAAGTTCGACGAGTCGATGGAGCCGAAGAAGAGCGCCTTCCAGCTCTTGGTACCGGCCTGCACGGCGGCGGCGTAGAAGCTGTTCGCGTTGCCGGAGGCGGACAGGCCCCATAAGTACAGCACGGCGGTGGCGGCGAGCAGGACCAGCAGGGCCGGCCGCGTCCAGGCGGGCTCCCGCCGATTGCGGTGCGCCGGCTGCTCCGCTGTGTCCGGCCGGGGCAGGGTCAAGGTCGACATGGCAGGCGTCTCTCCATCATGGACTATCGGCATGGACTGCCGGGCATGGACTGTCGGGCATGGACTGTGGGTCATGGACTGTCAGGCATGGACTGTCAGGTATGGACTGTCGGGATTGGACTGTCGGGCATGGACCGTCCGGATCGGACGGTCGGTCAGGCGGCGTGCCGGCTCGCGTGCCGGAACACCCAGGCGCGCATCAGGACGAACCGCAGCACCGTGGCGGCCAGGTTGGCCAGCGTCAGCACCGTCAGCTCCACCGCGCGCGGCGGGGCGGCGCTCATCGCGCCCAGCACCGCGAGGCTGCCGCTGGTGAGCACGAGGCCCAGCGCGAAGATGATCAGACCCTGGAACTGGTGGCGCACGGCGGCGCCCGAGCCGCGCACGCCGAACGTGAACCGGCGGTTCAGCGCGGTGTTGCCGATCGCGGTCGCCAGCAGGGCGAGCAGGTTGGCGGGTTGGGCGCCGATGCCCAGCCGCAGCAGGGCGTACAGCGCGAGGTAGGCAACCGTGCTGGCGACGCCGATCGCGCAGAAGCGCATCAACTGGCGGCCCATGCCCACGGGTACCCCCGCGACGAGCGGTTCGCGGCCGAGGTCGCGGCGCAGTTCCCGCAGGGGCAGCGTGCCGGTGCCCAGCGCCCGGCCCAACCGCCACACGCCCTTGAGGTCGGCGACGGCGGTCGCCACGATGTCCACCCGGCTGTCCGGGTCGTCGACCCAGTCCACCGGCACCTCGTGGATGCGCAGCCCGGCCCGCTGCGCCAGCACGAGCAGCTCGGTGTCGAAGAACCAGCCGGTGTCCTCGACCAGCGGCAGCAGCCGGGTCGCCACATCCCGGCGGATCGCCTTGAACCCGCACTGCGCGTCGGTGAACCGGGCGGCGAGGGTACCCCGCAGGATCAGGTTGTAGCAGCGGGAAATGAACTCGCGCCTGGCCCCGCGCACCACCCGGGAGCCGCGCGAGAGGCGGGATCCGATCGCCAGGTCGGAGTGGCCGGAGATGAGCGGCGCGACCAGCGGCAGCAGCGCCGCGAGGTCGGTCGACAGGTCCACGTCCATGTACGCGAGCACGGTCGCCGGCGACGCCGACCAGACCGTGCGCAGGGCCCGGCCACGGCCCTTCTCGGCCAGCCGCACCGAGCTCACGTGCGGCAGCTCGCGGGCGAGGTAGGCGGCGACCTCGGGCGTGGCGTCGGTGCTGGCGTTGTCGGCGATGGTGATCCGAAAGGGGTACGGGAAACTCTCGACGAGGTACCGGTGCAACCGCCGTACGCACGGTTCGAGGTCGGCCTGCTCGTTGTACACCGGTACCACGACATCGAGAACGGGGCCGCCCGGTGCCGGGCGGCCCTCGTCCAGTCGCGGCTGGTGAAGCGTCGTCATGCTCATGTCACCCACGATCAACCGCGGCTCTGTCGCATCCTTGTGGCGTTCCTGTGGCGTTGCTATGAGCTGCTCGCCGGTTGGGTCAGGTCGTACACGGTGGTGCCACCCACGGTGGTGGCCGGGTAGTGCGCCGCGACCCAGCTGGCGATCTGCTGCCCGTAGCTGCTCCCGCTGCTGCTGCGCATCGGGCCGCCGCCGATGAAGTAGTGGATCCTCCTGGCCGCCACGTCCGCCTGGAACTGGGCGAGCGTGGGTGCCGGGTCGCTGCCGTTGAAGCCGCCGATCGCCATCACGGGCAGGCCGGTCGCCAGCTGGTAGCCGGCCGCGTTGTTCGAGCCGACCGCGGCCGCGGCCCAGGTGTACGCGCCGCTGTTCTGCTTGAGCAGGCTCACCAGCTGGCTGCTGGGCGTGGCCGCGTCGAGCAGGCCACCCATGCCGCCGCCACGCGTGCCGCCGGGCCCGCCGCCCAACTGCCCGCCGCCCGCCTGGAAGCCACCGTTCTGGGTGCCGCCGTTCTGGGTGCCGCCGTTCTGGGTGCCGGGGAAGCCACCGCCCGGGCCGCCGCCGAAGCCGCCGCGCGCACCGCCGCGGCCGGGGCCGCCGCCGAAGCCGGCGCCCGCCACGGCCGGTCCGGCCGTGGGGATCGCGCCGGTGTGCGCGGACGCGGCGGTGGACAGCGCGTACCCGGCCGGGCCGGCCAGCGCCGCGACGATGCCCAGCGACGCGATCACCCGGCCGAAGCGGGCCGGCAGGGCTCCGGAGACCAGCACGCCCAACGCCACGGCGAGCCCACCGACGAGGACCGCGACCCGCAGCCACGGGTGCCAGCCGGACGTGCGGTCCAGCAGCGTGAACGACCACACGGCGGTGACCGCCATGGTGATGGCGAGCAGGATGTTGGCCGCCGGCGCGCCGCGGCGGAGCGGAGAGCTTGCGGGTCCGCCCTGGCGACTCAGCGGAGAGTCTGCGGGTTCGCCCTGGCGATTCCGCCAGAGCATGACCACGCCCATGCCGACCAGCGCGCCGACCGCGGGCGCGAGCGCGACCGTGTAGTACGCGTGGAAGATGCCGCGCATGAGGCTGAAGGTGAGCGCGGTGACCAGCAGCCAGCCGCCCCACAGCAGGAAAGCGGCGCGGATCCGGTCC
This sequence comes from Micromonosporaceae bacterium, assembly GCA_039649115.1. Lineage (GTDB taxonomy): Bacteria > Actinomycetota > Actinomycetes > Mycobacteriales > Micromonosporaceae > DATEJJ01. Next base: position 72,886 of record JBBWZQ010000212.1, read on the forward strand.
GTGCGGGCGGCCCGGCGGGTCAGCCACAGCCCGGCACCGAGCAGGATCAGCGCGGCCGGCAGCAGCCACGAGATCTGGCCGCCGACCTCCGAGCCGAACAGCCGCGCCAGCCCGGGCTGGCCCCACATGCCGGTACCGGCGCCGTTGCCGCCCCCGCCGCCGCCCACGCTGCCCGTCTCGCTGCCCGACAGCCGGCCCAGCCCGTTGTACCCCAGGGTCAGCTCCAGGATGCTGTTGTGCTGCGACCCGCCGATGTACGGCCGGTCCCGGGCCGGGATCAGCTCGACGATCGCGATCCACCAGCCCGCGCTGACCACGAGCGCGGCCAGCCCCGCCAGCGACTGCACCAGCCGGCGCCGCAGGGAGGTCGGCGCGCACACCAGATACACCAGACCCAACGCCGGCACCAGAAGCAACGCCTGCAACATCTTCGTCAGGAAGCCGAAGCCCACGAACGCGCCGGCGAGCACCACCCACTTGGTCGACGCGTTCTCCAATGCCCGGGTCATCGCGTACGCGGCGGCGACGAGCAGCAGAGTCAGCAGCGCGTCCGGGTTGTTGAACCGGAACATCAGCACCGCGACCGGAGTCAGCGCCAGCACCGCACCGGCGAGCAGGCCGGCGGCCGGGCCGGACCAGCGGCGCACGGTCGCGTACAGCAGGCCGACCGCGGCGACACCCTCCAGCGCCTGCGGCACCAGGATGCTCCACGTGTTGACGCCGAACACCCGTGCCGAAAGCGCCATGACCCACAGCGAGGCCGGCGTCTTGTCGACCGTGATGAAGTTCGACGCGTCCGAGGATCCGAAGAAGAACGCCTTCCAACTCGTCGCGCCGGCCTGCACGGCGGCGGAGTAGAAGGCGTTGGCCCAGCCCGAGGCGGACAGGCCCCAGAGGTAGAGCACGCCGGTGCCGGCCAGCAGGAGCAGCAGGGCCGGCCGTACCCAGACAGGGTTTTTCGGGGTGGCTGGCGGCGGCTGCGCTGGCCGGGTGGTGGCATTGGGCAGAGTCAGGGTCATGCCCGCAACGGTGGCCTGGCCAGATCGGCCCCGCCTTCAGGCCTGCTGTGGATTGCCTGTGGGGTCGGCGAGCGGCAGCGTGACGGTGAATACGGTGTGGCCCGGGCCGCTGGACACGTCGACGGTGCCGAAGTGGGTTTCCACGACCGCGGCCACGATGGCGAGCCCCAGGCCGGTGCTGCCGGCCGCGCGGGAGCGCGACGTGTCGGCGCGCGCGAAGCGGCTGAACACGTCGGGCAGCAGGCTCTCCGGGATGCCTGGCCCGTTGTCGGCCACCGCGAGCCGGGCCCGGTCCCCGTCCGCCGACAGGCCGACGGTGACCCGGGTGCCGGATGGCGTGTGGGTACGCGCGTTGGCCAGCAGGTTGGCCAGCACCTGGTGCAACCGCAGCGGATCGCCGGTCACCACCACCGGCTGCTCCGGCAGGTCGAGCTGCCAGTGGTGGTCCGGGCCGGCGGCGTGCGCGTCGCTGACCGCGTCGACCACGAGGCCGGACAGGTCCACCGGCTCCCGGTCCAGCGGCCGGCCGGCATCCAGGCGCGCCAGCAGCAGGAGGTCCTCGACGAGCGCGGTCATCCGGCGCGCCTCCGACTCGACCCGGCGCATCGCGTGCGCCACGTCCGGCGGCGCCTGCGCGTCCATGCGGCGGCTCAGCTCGGCGTACCCGCGGATCGCGGCGAGCGGGGTGCGCAGTTCGTGGCTGGCGTCGGCGAGGAACTGGCGCATCCGCGTCTCGCTGGCCTGGCGTACCCGCAGCGCGCTGGCGACGTGGCCGAGCATCCGGTTGAGCGCGGAGCCCACCTGCCCCACCTCGGTACCCGGATCGGTGTCCACAGTGGGCACCCGTACGGACAGCGCCACCTCGCCGCGGTCCAGCGGCAGCTCGGACACCCGGCTCGCGGTGGCCGCCACCCTCCGGAGTGGACGCAGCTCCCGCTGGATCATCACCGTGCCGACGGATCCAGCGAGCAGCAGGCCCCCGAGCGCGACGCAGATCTCGACGATGGTCAGCGTGCTGAGTGTACTTTCCACATCGGACAGTGGCAGCCCGGTGACGATGATGTCGTTGTTGCCGAGCGTGTGGCTGGCGAGCATCCGGTAGTTGCCGAGAGTCCCGAGGGAGACCGTGTGCGCGTGCCCGTCCACGGGCACGGTGCGGAACACCGACCACGCCGACCGGGGCAGCGCCACGCCGTTCGGCCCGGCGTCGGCGCTGCCGTCGAGGATGCGCGCGCCGCAGATCACGCCGCTTTCGATGTGCGCGGCCACGGTGCCGACCGACTGCCCCAGCGGGAACAGGGTGGTCGGCTGGGTTCCCGTGCACGCGCCGGTCCCGGTGTCGTCGGAGGGCGCGGTGCTGGGCTGTCCGTACGGCGGGTGGTTGCCGGTCTGCATGTCGTCGAAGGGCCGCCGGCCGCGGTCGCCGGCGGCAGCCAACTGCGCGTCCACCCGCCCGATGAACAGCCGGTGCACGGCGACCTCGGTGGTCACCGCGAGCACGGCGCTGATCAGCGCGAGCAGGCCCAGCATGGTGACCAGCAACTGGGCGCGCAGCGACAGCCGCGACAGCCGGCGCTTCCCCCTGGCGGCAGCGTCCGGCGGGCTAGTCGGCGGGCTTGAGGACATAGCCCGCGCCCCGCATGGTGTGGATCATCGGAGCCCGCCCGGCGTCGATCTTCTTGCGCAGGTAGGAGATGTACAGCTCCACCACGTTCGCCTGGCCACCGAAGTCGTAGTTCCAGACCCGGTCCAGGATCTGCGCCTTGGACAGTACCCGGCGCGGGTTGCGCATCAGGTACCGCAGCAGCTCGTACTCGGTCGCGGTCAGCTCGATCATGACGCCGTCCCGGCGTACCTCGTGGCTGTCCTCGTCCAGTGTGAGGTCGCCCACGACCAGTACCGCCTCCTGGTGGGCGGTGGCCATCCCGGAGCGGCGCAGCAGCGCGCGCAGCCGGGCCACCACCTCCTCCAGGCTGAACGGCTTGGTCACGTAGTCGTCGCCACCGGCGGTCAGCCCGGCGATGCGGTCCTCGACCGCGTCCCGGGCGGTGAGGAACAGCACGGGCACGGCCGGGCTCCGATCGCGCAGCCGCCGCAGTACCTCAAGCCCGTCGATGTCCGGCAGCATGATGTCCAGCACCACGACGTCCGGGCCGAACTCGCGCCCGGTCCGCACGGCGGAGTGCCCGTCGGCCGCGGTACGCACGTCCCAACCCTCGTAGCGCAGCGCCATCGAGAGCAGGTCGGTGAGGCTGGGCTCGTCGTCGACCACCAGCACGCGGACCGGGGACCCGTCGGGGCGCTTCAACTGCGCGCGGGGGTCGGTGCCGCTGTCTGGACCGGAGGTGGGCATGATC
>JBBWZQ010000224.1:0-4407 GCA_039649115.1 Micromonosporaceae bacterium
CTGGCCGTTGTTCTTCAACAGGGCCGTCACGAACGGGGCCGAGTTGCCGGTGTTCGACGTGTTCGTGCTGTGGCCGAGGTTGGACTGGAACAGGCCGTTCTCCAGGTCCGCCTGGACCCACGGGCCGCTTCCGGAGCAGGGCGAGAACCAGCACTCCGTGCCGAAGTTGATGGCGTCCATGTGGCCGTTGCCCGTGTCGGCGATCCGTACCTCGACGTTGCCGTAGTCGAAGCAGCACCTGTTGTTGACGTGCGTTCCGGAGGTCACCATGTACATGCCTTCCGGCTGACCGTTGACGGCTACGCCGGACCCGGACGTGTGCCGGTAGCCCATGATGCCCGAGAACGAGGCGCCGTAGACGGTGTGACCGCCGGCGGTCACCGGCAGCGCATCCGCCGGTACGCCGGAGTTGGCCGGCCCGGCCGTACCGGCCGGCTCGATGGGCAGGTCGTTGTGCCGGGAAGTCTGGTCATAGATGATCGTGATGACGCACGACGTGTTGGCGCAGAACGAGTCCTGCGCCGCGGCGTTCGCGTACCCGCCCGCGGTGAGCAGGCCGATGTTGGTCGTCGCGTTGTCCGAGGCGCGGCGTACCTGGTAGAGGTTGCCGCCGTACGCGGCGAAGAGCGCTCGCGTGGTGCTGTGCGCGGCGACGCAGGGCGTACCGGCGGAAGCGTAGATGTCGCACGGGAGTGGCCCCGCGGCCTGCGAGATGCCGGGTATGCCGACCAGGGTGGCGGCGGTGAGTGCGACCGTCGCACCCGCGACCAGGAGAGCTCTTCTCACGTGTCGACGTCGTGACCGACCGATCATTGTGACCATCTTCCGTTTCTGTGGGGGTGTGTGACGACCGGCAGCGCCTCCTCACTCACAGCCGTCAATGTTAGCGTTAACATTACCCAGCGTAGAGATGAGATGCGCTCATCCCGGTCCGGACACGATGCGCCTCACACCGGTGGTTCGTCAATAGCCCACGCTCGCCGGGTGCTGCCCGGCCGTCGAGACGGCGCCCCCGAGAGTCCTCTATGGACGATGGTGACTGAGCGCCGTCTCGAACCCCCCGACCGTGCGGCGCTACATCGCCACGGGTACCAGTTCGAAAACTTCGATCGCGAACCGCCCCTTGCCCTCGGACAGGAACGGGTGCCGTTCGAGCAGCGCGCGGGCGGCGTCCAGGCTGTCCGCCTCGACGATCGTGTAGCCGTTCAGGTCGCCCGGCGCCGGGCTCGTACCGTCGTCGGCGACCGATGACCGTGCCCCGAACGGCGCGCCGCCGTCCACGAGCGCGGACCCCACGCCGCCCAGCCACTCGCCCCACGCTTGCATCTGCTCAGCGGACTGCTCGGGCGTGAAGTCCTCCATCGGCGTGGCCGGACCCCGATACAGGTACAGGAACTTGCTCATCTGCGACTCCTCTTCACGACGCGTCCGATGCGCGTCCTACCTAACCGACGAGTGGCGGGCCGGAGAATCGATTGGCCGAACGGATGAACTTGCCCGCTCCGCGGGTGACCGCCCGGTCACCGCCCGTCGCGGAAGGCGCCCCTCGCGGCAGGCGCCCGCGGCCGGAGCAGGCGGTATGCGAGATGGCTACAGTGGCACGGTGACAGGCATCCCACCGGCCGTCCGGCACGCGCGGGTGGCGACCTCCGTGGTGTTCGCCGTGCACGGGGCGGTCGTGGGCACCTTCGCCGCGCGGGTACCGTGGGTGGCTCATCACGTCGGGGTGGGTGCCGGCGGCCTCGGCATCGCCCTGCTCATGCCGGGCGTGGGGGCCATGCTGGCCATGCCCCTGTCCGGCCGGCTGGTGCACCGCCACGACCTGCGCGGCCTCGTCCGGATCCTCGTCCTGCTGTGGTGCGCGGCCCTGCTCCTGCCCCCGCTGCCGACCTCGCTGGCCCTGCTGTGCCCGGCCCTCGCCGTCTTCGGCGCCGCGGCCGGCCTCGCGGACGTCTCGATGAACGCCCAGGCCGTGCTCGTCGAGCAGCGCTACGGCCGGTCGGTGATGTCCAGCCTGCACGGGTCCTGGAGCATCGGCGGTCTGGTCGGCGCCGGGGTCGCGGCGCTGGCGGCGCGGGCCGACATCGGCGCGCCGGTGCACTTCCTCGGCGTCGCGGCCGCGCTCGGGATCATCACGGTCATCGCCTCGACCCGGCTGCTGCCGCACCGGCCCGAGCCCGAACTGGACGCCCCGCCGGCGTTCGCGCTGCCGTCGCGCGCCGTCCTGCCGATCGGCCTGGTCGGCCTGTGCGCGGTCTTCGCCGAGGGCGCGTGCCTGGACTGGTCGGCGGTGTACGTCCAGGACCGGATCGGTCAGGCGGCCAGCATCGCCGCGCTGACGGTGTCCATCTTCTCGATCAGCATGGCCGGCGCACGCTTCGCCGGGGACCGGGTCGTGCGCCGCGTCGGACCCGTGGTGGCCGTCCGCCTCGCCGCGCTGTGCGCCACCCTGGGCGCGCTCACCGTCGTGCTGGCGCGCGAGATCGCGCTCGTCGTCGCCGGGTTCGCGCTGATCGGCATCGGGATCTCCATCGTGGTGCCCCTGGTCTTCGCCGCCGCGGGACGCATCGGCGCGCATCCCGGTCGCAGCATCGCCGCCGTCGCCGGCATCGCCTACGGCAGCGGCCTGGTCGCACCCGGCATCATCGGCGGCATCGCCCACCTGTCGTCCCTGACCGTCTCGTTTGGACTGATCGTCCTCCTCACGGCGGTGATGGGAGCCGGCGCCGCCGTGCTGCGCCCCGGTCGGAACGAACCGTCCATCCAGTGACCACGGAGCCCACCATGTCGATCCAGTCCTTCGCGCGGTACCCGCTGCTGTTCGGCCCCTCGCCGCTGCACCGGCTGGAACGGCTGAGCCGGCACCTGGGCGGTGCGGCGATCTGGGCGAAACGGGAGGACTGCAACTCGGGCATCGCCTACGGCGGCAACAAGACCCGCAAGTTGGAATACCTGGTCCCGGACGCCCTGGCCAAGGAATGTGACACGCTCGTGTCGATCGGCGGCGTGCAGTCCAACCACACCCGCCAGGTCGCGGCGGTGGCCGCGCACGCCGGCCTCAAATGCGTGCTCGTCCAGGAGAGCTGGGTCGACTGGCCGGACCCGGTCTACGACAAGGTCGGCAACATCCTCGTCAGCCGGCTCGCCGGCGCCGACGTCCGGCTGGTACGCGCGGAGTTCGGCATCGGCGTCAAGGAGAGCTGGGAGCAGGCGCTGCGGCAGATCCACGAGTCCGGCGGCCGGCCGTACCCGATCCCGGCCGGCGCCTCGGACCATCCCCTCGGCGGGCTCGGCTTCGCCGGCTGGGCGTACGAACTCGCCGGGCAGGAGCGCGAACTCGGCGTCTACTTCGACACGATCGTCGTGTGCTCGGTGACCGGCAGCACCCAGGCCGGCATGGTCGCCGGCTTCGCCGCCCTCGCCGAAGCGGGTGCCCGGCCCCGGCGCGTGCTGGGCATCGACGCCTCGGCCAAACCGGTGCAGACGCACGAGCAGATCACCCGCATCGCGCGCCACACCGCCGGGCTCATCGGCGTCGAGCGCGAGCTGACCGGCGGGGACGTCCTGCTCGACGAGCGCTACCACGCGGGTACCTACGGCATCCCCGACGCCGCGACGCTGGACGCGATGCGGCTCGCGGCCCGTACCGAGGGCATGGTCACCGACCCGGTGTACGAAGGGAAGTCGATGGCGGCCCTGATCGATCTCGTGAGCGGCGGTGAGATCGCGCGCGACGCGACGGTGCTCTACGCCCACCTCGGCGGCCAGCCGGCGCTCAACGGATACAGCGCGCTGTTCTCCTGAGCGGCCTCAGCTCTCCGGTGCACGATCACCTCGGCCACCTGCCGCGGCTGCGCCGGGTCCGGCGCGGCGGCATCGGCGATGTCCGGGTGCGGGGCGGAGCGGGTCTCGGCGAGGAGCCGGGCCGTGGGGGTGCCCGGCAACCGGTACGCGGTGCCATGAGCGAGGATGGGTAAGGACCGTTGTGCGGATGGGCTGGATACGGGGGTGGGCGTGGCGGGCGGTAGGGGAGCGCTTCGCGACGGGCTGCGGGTGGTGGCCAGGGGCATCCGCGACGAGCCGAGGTCGTTCACCGTCGCCGCCGTGGGCAGCAGCGTGTTCGCGTTGACCACGGTCGGTTACGCGTACGTGGTGGGCGCCGTCGTCGGGCGGGTGGTGGTACCCGCTCTCGCGGCCGGCCGGGTGGCCGCCGGTACCCTCGCGCTCGGCGCGGCCGCGATCCTCGGCGTCGCCGGGCTGAAGGTGGTCGGCATCTTCGGCCGGCGGCTGGGCGCCGCGACGATGCAGTACCGGCTGCAGGCCCGGTACCGGCGCGCGGTCACCCACCGGTACCTGAACCTGCCGCTGCACTGGCACCAGCGGCACGCCACCGGCACCCTGCTGTCC
>JBBWZQ010000371.1:0-5905 GCA_039649115.1 Micromonosporaceae bacterium
ACGTCACGCTTGCCCGCCTTGCTGAATCCCTGGCACGGCGGCCCGCCGGTCACCACGGTCACCTCGCCGACCTCCAAGCCGACAGCGTCGAGGACCAGTTCGCCGGTGAGGTTGCGGATGTCGTAGGGCGGCAGCCTGAGGCAGTACCGCCCGGCGGGCGCGTCGGGTTCAGCCGGTCTGGGTGATGAACCGGCAGGTGGGGCAGAGGTAGCCGTGCGCGATGCGGCCCTGGTCGGTCCACCGCTCGTAGCGGACCGCGGTCGCCAGCGGTGGGGCGGGCTCGCACTGGCACCAGCCGTCGGGGCGGGCGCCACGACCGTCGGCGGTGAGCGTGGCGTGGTCGTGGGCGCCGAGCGCGGCGAGGTAGGAGTCGACGTCGCCGGCGGCTTCGGCGGCTTGCACGGCGGGTCGCTCGGCGCTCTGTGTGGACCAGCCGGCGCGGTTGATGGTCAGCGGCCCGTCCGGGGTGTCGATGCGCGTCCCGACCTTGGCGGCCAGGATTTCGCGGGCCCGGGCGATGTGGCGGGCCAGCCACTCGCCATCCACCAGGACTTCGATGGTGTGCAACTGGCGGCACTGGCCGCTTGTCTCGACGTCGGTCATCCACCGCTGGGCGGCGGCCTCGTCGCGGAACGGCTTGGTGAAGTCGGCGCACACGACGCGATGGCCGTGGCGGCTGCCCGGGGTTGTGGTCATCGTCCCTCCCGTGCTGGCGGCGGGCTATCTCCGTCCCACAATGGTATCATGCACTACACGTGTAAGCCATGCTGATGAGTCCTCGGTAGGCACCAGTTCAGGGCATCGCTATCGAAGAACGTGGGCGCTGCGGTGCCGTCGCGCGACCAAGGGAAACCGGCGCGGAGGCCGCACCCCGAGGCGCACCGTGTCGTCGAGGAGGACGCGCAGGTCGCCCGGATCGGCGCCAAGTTCGAACGCGAGGGTCGTACAGCTCGTCGTGGCCGTCAGCGACCGAACTGAGCACTGCGGCGGTCGTGGTCTCGAAGCCGGCCATCATCGGCCTCGCGTCCAGGGGTTGGCCGCGTCGTAGGCGGCCCGCAGCGGGGAACCATAGGTGGGCCGGATCTGCCGCCGGGCGGCGTGTGCCGAGCCGTCCGGCTGGCGCGTGAAGGTCAGCTCGGTACCCGAATACCAGTGGAAGAGCTCGACCCAGTCGTAGAGCTCGAAAGCAGCCTGTACGTACGTGCGTATTGCCTGCTCGGTCGCGAGATCGACGCCTGGCAGGGCGACCTGGACATGCCGTCGATCGCCGGGCCGGTGCGCGCACGCCTTCCACTCCCAGCGGCGACGCGGCTTGTGTCCGGGCCACTGCGGCGGAATCTCTTGGCTCTCGATGCGGCCCGTCGGAGTCTCGTCGGCTGTTGGCGCCCCGTGACCCGTGACGTCTTGGCTGCCGGCCGCTGCCGGTACGGCGGCGTCACCGCCGGACGTATCGGTGACGAACTGCTTGCTGCCGGCCACGGGCACCGCCGCGTACGCCTCCTTGACCACCTGCTGCCGGTCCAGTGCGGCGCCGACGTCGGCCCACGCCGCGCCGGCGGCTGCGGTCAACTCCTGGGCGCGGCCCAGTGCCGCAGCCGCCGCGCCCACGACGCCCTGCCCGGCCAGCACCGCCGCGAACGTTTCGGCGTCTGCGGCCGCGGACGTGCAGGCGTTGTTCATCCCTGCCGCGTACGTCTGGGCGGTCGCAAGGCCGGTCACCTCGCCGCTGTGCTGCCTGTCACTCATCGTTTCCGCCCCGCTCGAGGTCGACGCGGTGCAGCGCGTACACCACGCCGAGGATCGCCGTCGGGATGAGCACCGCGAGGCCCCACGCGACGAACGGATACCGGTGGACGACCACGACACCGAACAGCACCGCAGTGACGAACGCGACCGCCCCCGACCTGCAGGCCGTCGCGTACCACTCGGCGCGCCGGGTGGCAGCGTCGGTGATGTCGCGCATGGTGACTACGTCGGATCCGGGGCAGCCCCGGCTGGGGCTCGACGTCCACGGCGGGCACGGCGGTGACGACCCGGCCGTCGTCGAGCTGCAGCGTCTACCGGGTGGTGCGGGCCGTCGCCTCCCGGGGGGTACGTGACGGACGAATCGACGACCTGGCCGGGCTGCCGGTCCCGGCCGAGCCAGATGCGGGTTCGCGGCTGGAGCGGCAACGAACGGGCGGTCAGGTGATGCCATCACGGGGTCCTTCCAGTGGTGCGGGTCGGGGCCGGCGGGCGCGCCGAGCCCAGGTCGCTCATCTGCGGGTCGGGCACTCACCAGCAGCCGCCGGGGCAGGCTCGGTCCTCCGTGCAGCCGCACACTCGGCACCGGGCCACGCCGTCGCGTAGCGACTGGCGAGGTGCTGCAGGTCGCCGGTCGGCTGGTAGACGGCGACCTGGTGGGGCAGATTCATGCCCGGCCGCGTCGCCGGGTGGTCCTGTGGTTCGCCGCCGGTGGCCAGGCCCAGGCGGACCAGCCGGGCCACGACCCAGGCCGGCAGTTTGTCCCGCTCGATGCCCCGGTCGACGAGGTCGTCCTTGGGGAACCGGCTGTCAGCGCTGACGCACCGGCGTCGACGGCGTGCAGCCTAGTGAACTTCTCCTCCATCGGTCGGGTGCCCCTCTCCTGGCGTGGGCCGGCTCTGTTACGCGGCCGGTTCGTGCTGATCGCCGCCGCCGTGTGCGTGCAGCAGCTCCGCCAGCGACGGGACGCGCCGGTTGCCGACGCGCGGGTAGGTCAGGCCGTCCATGCGGGCGGCGAGGGCCTCGACCTGCTCGGCGATGCGGCGGGAGATGACGTCGCGGCGGATCTGCATGCCGTTGCTGTAGCCGAGTTCGCGGGCTACCCAGTGCGGGCCGAAGCCACGCTCGTTGAGGTCGTCGAGAATTGCCCAGGTCGGGGTCGCGTCGATGCGCTCGTTGGCGGTCGTGATGGTACGGCCACGGGAGCCGACCTTGCTGTCGACGGCCTGGCAGTCCTCGAAGGTGACGGCGCGGATGGCCTGCTCGTGGACGCGTTCCATCGAGGTCCACTCGGCGGACATGATTTTGCGGATCACACCGAGGGGCACGCCGGCGGCGGCGACGATCGCGGTCCGTTTGACGCCACGGTTCTCCAGCACGGTGATGTGGTGCACGGCCAGGCCGGCACGGACCGGGTCGACGCGTTCGCGCTTGCGGGCCAGGTACATCCGGTCGCGGGCGCGCCGCTCGTCGAGGCACTCCTTGCAGGGGCAGCCGGCAGCGATGCCCTTGGCGGTGCCGTGCCGATGCCCGCCCAGGTCGAGGGGTTCGCCGTACTCGACGGTGGTCAACTCGACTTCCCACTGCCAGCCGTCGAGGGCCTCCAGCCAGGCGACGTAGCGGCCGTCTAGGTCGCCGCGGCGGTACCGGAAGCGTTGCAGCGACACCCATTGGCCGAGCCCGACGATGGTTCCGGCGTACTCCTCCTTGTGGGTGCTGGGGGCCAGCAGGTGGCCTTCGCGCCGGGCGAATTGCCGCAGCGCCCCGTACATCAGGCGCCACTGGGTTTCGCCGTGCTCCCACCCGAACGTCTCGGCGCCCTTGTGCCCGCGTGGGGTGGCGGCGGAGATCTCGTCGGCGAGCGCCGGGGGCAGCTGGCCGAGCAGCTTGGCGCGGCGGATCGCCCAACACCACTTGCCCAGCGCCCGGCCGTCTTCCTCGTGGTCCTCCGGCACGCTGGCGTGGCCTTCGAGTTCACAGAACGAGATCAGCGCCTGGATCATCGCGACGTGCTGGGCGGACAGCCCGGCGTCCCAGCTCCACCCGGGTAGCGCCTCCAGCATCCGGACGCGCTCCGCGTCGAGCGTGCCGAGGCGGTAGCTCTGCCGCTGCGCGGCGCACCACACGCCGAGGCGCCGGCGTGGGTAGCCCATGCTGTACAGCCCGTCGAGGACCGACGCGCCCACCTCGTTCTCCGCGACACTGCCGGTGCGCGCGGCGAACGCCTTCAGCACCGCGTAGGTGTCGGCCCAGTCGGACGTGTCGCGATCCCAGTACCAGCCGGGGATCCGTTCCAGCCGGGCGATCCGGTCGGCGGACAGGCGACCGTGGCTGCGGGCCAGCCGCTGCTTGAAGGCCCACTCGCCGATACCGATGCCCCGGTGGGAGGTGTTGCGGGCGATCCGCTTGCCCGGGTGGTCCAGCGCCCAGTCCTGCAGGGTGAGGTAGAACTTCTCCCACGCCGAGCCGACCTCCTGCACCAGCCGCAACTGCAGCGCGGCCTCGTCGACGCCGTCTGGCAGCACGAACAGCACCCGCTCGCTGCCCTGCCCGGCGTACATCCGGCCGTTGACGACGGTGCGGACGGCCCGGTCGAGGTCTTCGCCCAGCCGCGCGTCGTGCTCGCGCAGGGCCTTGAGCACGGCCCAGACCTGCGCGAACTTGGTCAGGGCGAGGTTGGTGTCGTCGTCGCCGTCGGCGGGCAAGGTGACCGGGAGGATGACGTAGCCGAAGGTCTTGCCGGGCGCCGGACGCAGGACCCGGCCGGCCGTCTGAGCGATGTCGGTGATCGAGTTTCGGGCATCGGCGATCACCACGCCATCGACGGCGGGCACGTCCACGCCCTCGGTGCAACACCGCGAGTTTGTGATCACCCGGACCTGCTGCGGCTGCGGTGAGCCGAGCCAGCGCATCAGTTCGGCCCGTTCGGCGGCCGGCACCCTGCCGTTGACGTGCCTGGCCCGGATGAAGTTCCCGCCGGGGGTCGTCACCGCGTCGAGGACGTCGGCGAACGCGCTGGCCCGGGCGTTGCGGCTGTGGAAGGTCAGCAGCCGGCGGATGCCGTACTGATCCACCGCGTCCAGCAGCGCACCCGGGACCGTCCCCGGTCCGCGTTCGTCGACCGCGCCTTGCCCATCGCGGCCGGCGACGACCAGCACCCGGTAGTCGCAGAGCAGACCGGCGGCGATCGCCTCGCCGAAGGTGACCGTGTGCGCGACCGGGCCGAACACCTTGGCGTCGTCCATGGAGTACACGCCCTCGCCCTCGACGACGGTGGCGGTGGCGGTCATGAACAGCCGCTTGCGGGCGACCAGTTTCCGCCGGTCGAGCACTACCCGGAACGCTTCACGGGGTCGCCCGGCGAGGCGGTGGGCCTCATCGCAGATGGCCAGGTCGAACACGACCTGGCTGGTGACCTGGGCGGTGGTGACCACGGGCGCGGAGTGGTAGGTGGAGAACACCACCCGGGGCCGGCCGACGCTCTCGCGCGCCAGGAACTTGGCGGCGGTGGACGGGGAGGTGGTGACCTTGGCGCGGACCTTGGCCCAGTACGGGCGGTCGACGTCCTCGATCTCGCCGTCCTCGTTGAGACGCTCGGCGGCGCCGGCGGCGGTGGACGGGTCGGAGCAGACGACCAGGGCCTCGAACGGCCAGCCGTGCACGCGGCGCCACTCGCCCAGGGTCTGGGCGAGCAGGCTCAGCGACGGCAGGAACACGACCGTGGTGCCCGCCTCGCCGGCCTGGGCGTGCCAGCGCCCGACGAGGGTCTTGCCGGTCCCGCAGGCCATGACCAGTTGCGCCCGGTCGTGGACGGCGAAGGCACGGGTCAACGCGGCGAGGGCCTCGATCTGCTGCGCGCGTGGCTGGATGGCGTCGCTGGTCATTGCTGGACCTCGCTCGGTTCGGCGGGTGCTCGGCGGGTTGGGTACGTGTGTGTCGGCGTTGGGGGGAACGGCTGGCCTCGTGGCCGGTCTCGCCGGGGCCACAGTGGACGGGCCTGGCATTGGGCCGGCGCGGGGGCTTCAGGCGTGGGGTAGGTCGAACAGGGTCTGCTCCTGGTGGGCGACCTCAGCAGGCTGGGGTGCCGTCTTGCGGCGCCGGACCGTCTTCGCGCTACGTACGCCGGCGCGAGCCCCGTCGGCGCCGCCCAGTGCCTTACGCA
>JBBWZQ010000241.1:0-3454 GCA_039649115.1 Micromonosporaceae bacterium
GAAGCGGGCCGGGCCGAAGCCGCCCGCGCGTCCGCCCCGCCCGGCGGACGCGTCGAAGGCGGTAACCCCGTAGCCGGGCGTAAGCACCGACAGCGCCCACGCGGCGGGTACCGCGAGCATCGCGGCGGTACCGAGCGCCATGGCCGGCACCAGTACGTTCCGGGGTACCCGGCGGAGCACGGCGCCGGCGAGCAGCACCAGGGCGGCGAGTGCCGCGGCGCCGGCCGCGAGCCAGGTGAGCCAGGGCAGGAAGGTCGCGAACCGGGAGGAGAGGTACGCGGTCCACGCCAGCTCGGCGACGATCGCGGCGGGCAGCAGCCAGGTCGCCCGCCGCTGCCGGTACGCCCGCCACATCAGCACGATCCCGGCCGCCGACAGCGCCGCCAGCGGGGGTGCGAGGGACGCCATGTAGGCGGTGTGCGGGATGGTGATCCGGCTGAAGACCACGGCAAACGTGGCCAGCCAGAGCCCCCAGAGCAGGAACCCGCCCCGGGCCAGGTCCGCGCGCCCGGCGCGGCGGTACCAGATCAGGCCGGCGACCAGGGCGACCAGCGCGAGCGGGTACAACCAGCCGACCTGGCTGGCGTACCCGTCGCTGAGCAGTTTGGTCCAGCCCTGCCGGTCGAACAGGCCGGCGCCGGCGGCGCCGCCTGTCCCGCCGCCGAACGCCGGCCCGCCGCCGGACCCCGCGCGGCCGCCGCCGGTGAACATCGACTGCACCGACCCGGGCACGGTGATGCCGAAGCGATCCAGGCCGTTGTAGCCGAAAACCATGGAAAAGGCATTGTTATTGGTACTGCCGTCCACGTACGGACGGTCGTTCGCCGGAGTGATCGTGTACAGCAGGATCCAGGACAGGGAGACGGCGACCGTGACAGCGCCCGCGACGCCGAGGTGCCCCAGCCGCCGGCGCCAGGTCGTGGGCGCGGCCATCAGGTAGGTCAGCGCCAGCGCGGGCAGCACGATCCACGCCTGCAGCATCTTCGCCTGGAAGCCCAGTCCGACCCAGACACCGGCCAGCACCAGCGACCGCAGCCGCGCCTGTGCCAGCGCGCGGACGAACGCGTCGGCGGCCAGCACGAGGCACATGGTCAGCGCGCCGTCCTCCATCGGGTGGCCGAACATCGAGGCGGCGATCGGGGTCAGCGCGAACAGCCCGGCCGCCAGCAGTCCGGCCGCCGCGCCGAACCACCGGCACACCAGGCGGTACATGGCCAGCACGGAAATCACGCCCTCGATCACCTGTGGCAGGGTCAGCGACCACTGGTGGTACCCGAAGAGGCGGGCCGACAGCGCCTGGGGGAGGAACGAGCCGGCCAGCTTGTCGATCGTGATCGTCGCACCCGGGTCCAGCGCGCCGTACCAGAACGCCTTCCAGCTGACCGACATGCTCTTGACGGCCACCGAGTAGAAGGTCGCGTACCCGCTCCCGGTGATGTTCCACGCGTACAGCACGGCCGCCAGGGCGGCGATGCCCAACAGTGCGGGCCGGGCCCAGCGCGGCTGGTCGTCGGGCGAGCGCCAGAACGCCAGCCGCTGCGCGCGCGATGGTCCCGGCACCCTGGCGGCCGGCGGGTGCGGCTGCATGGTCGTCAGTACTCCGGCGTCAGACACGGCACTCCCCAGGATATGGGCTATATCGGCAGCTTCAGGTCGATTGCAGACTGACGGCGCGATGTTGCAAGCGCGTCAAAGGCACCTAGGAGAACCCTCAGAGTCCGGGTGCGGAGGACCGGCCCGGGTGCGCCCGGAAGCCGGTGGCGCGGTACGGAAGAATGGCGGTGTGGCTGATGTACTCGACGATCTGCGGTGGCGTGGCCTGATCGCGCTGTCCACCGACCTGGACGCGCTGAGCTCCGAGCTGGCCAAGGGGCCGATGACGTTCTACTGCGGGTTCGACCCGACCGCGCCCAGCCTGCACTTCGGCCACCTGCTGCAGATCCTCACGGTCCGGCGGTTGCAGCTTGCCGGAAACAAGCCGCTGGCCCTGGTCGGTGGCGCCACCGGCCTGATCGGCGATCCGCGGCCGAGCGCGGAGCGGGTGCTGCACTCGCGGGACGTGATCGCCGGCTGGATGGACAAGGTTCGCGGGCAGATCGAGCCGCTCCTGGACTTCGACGGCCCGTACGCGGCTCGCATGGTGAACAACCTGGACTGGACGGCCGACCTGTCCGCGCTGGACTTCCTGCGCGACATCGGCAAGCACTTCCGGGTGAACAAGATGCTGGCCAAGGACGCGGTCAGCGCCCGGCTGAATTCGGAGGCCGGGATCAGCTACACCGAGTTCAGCTACCAGTTGCTGCAGGGCATGGACTTCCTGGAGCTGTTCAAGCGGTACGGCTGCCGGCTGCAGACCGGCGGCAGCGACCAGTGGGGCAACCTCACGGCGGGTACCGACCTGATCCACCGGGTGGCCGGCGAGTCGGTGCACCTGCTCGCCACTCCGTTGATCACGGACTCCTCGGGGGAGAAGATCGGCAAGTCCACCGGCGGTGGCGGGATCTGGCTCGATCCCACGATGACCAGCCCGTACGCCTTCTACCAGTACTTCATCAACATCGAGGACGCGCTGGTGCCGCAGATGCTGCGGATACTCAGCTTCCTGGACCGCGAGGAGATCGCGGCGCTGGAGAAGGAGACCGCCGAGCGGCCCGCGGCCCGGGCGGGGCAGCGGCGGCTGGCCGAGGAGCTCACCCGGCTGCTGCACGGCGAGGCCGAGACCCGCCAGGTCGTCGAGGCGTCCCGGGCGCTGTTCGGGCGGGGTTCGCTGGAGGAACTCAAGCCGGACACGCTGCGGGCCGCGCTGGCGGAGGCGGGAATGATCCAGGTACGCGGTGCGTTGCCACCATTTGCCGTGTTGTTTAGGGACTCCGGCCTGGTCAGCAGCTTGAGTGAGGCTAGGCGCACGGCCGCAGAGGGTGGCGCGTACGTCAACAACGTGCGGATCACCGACGCGGATGCGCCGATCGGCTCCGACATGCTGCTGCACGGCCGGTACCTGGTGCTGCGGCGCGGCAAGCGGAGCGTCGCCGGCGTAGAGTTGGTGAGCTGACGCCCGTCGGCCGGCGCTGGTGGGTTGACGCTGGTGGGTTGACCTGGGGCGGAGCCGTCACGGAGCGACCGATTTGGTGTGGCGGCAACCTCGGCGTATAGTTGACGACCGGCAGGGAAACGGGCGAGGTTAGCGCGAAAGCGCCGAGCGGCCGGCTTGCCACTCCCTACGAGACTACCGGCGAATACCGGTCGGTGTTCATGGGATTTCGAGCGGTGCTCCCAGATCTGGTTCGCCGGATTTGACGATGCGAAACCGGTCGGGTAAGTTTGAACAGTTGCCCCTGAGCGTGGCCCTTTGGTGGGTTGTGTGATGGTGTGTGTTTGTTCTTTGAGAACTCAACAGGGTGCTGTAAAAGCCAGTGCCGAGAAGATGCTTTTTTGGATTCCCCTTTTTGTTGGG
>JBBWZQ010000286.1:0-35637 GCA_039649115.1 Micromonosporaceae bacterium
TGCTCCAGCGTGGCCCGGGTCGCCGCGATCGACAGCGCGTTGCCGGCCAGCGTGCCCGCCCACCCCGCCCATGTCGACCAGGTCGAGGTCGCGCCGCGCGTCGATGGCGGCGGCGAGGTCGGCGGACAGCCCGTAGGCACCGGCCGGGACGCCGCCCGCGATCGCCTTGCCGATGGTCACCATGTCGGGTGCGAGGCCCCACGCGCCGGTCGCGCCGCCCGGACCGGCCGAGAACGTGTGCGTCTCGTCGTTGATCAGGTAGGTCCCGTACCGCCGGGTCAGCTCGCGTACCCCGGGCAGGTAACCCGGCTCGGGCAGCACGATGCCGACGTTGGTCAGCGCCGGCTCCATCAGTACGGCGGCCACGTCCCCGTGCGCCAGCTCGCGCGCCAGGCCGGCGAGGTCGTTGAACTCCGCCACCCGGCTGGTCAGTAGCACGTCGTAGGGCGCACCCACGTTGCCCTCCCGGCTGGCCGCCGTGCCTTCCGGGGTCTGCACGATCAGGGACTCGTCGACCGAGCCGTGGTAGCAGTAGCTGTGGAAGAGGATCTTTGGACGGCCGGTGACCGCACGCAGCAGCCGGATCGCCCAGCGGTTGGCGTCGGTGGCGGTCAGCGTGAAGCTCCAGCAGGGCAGCCCGAACCGGCGGGTCAGTTCCGCACCGACCCAGGACGCGTCCTCGGTCGGCAGCATGGCGGTCAGCCCGCCCAGCTCGGCCACCCGGCGGGTGATCGCGGCGACGGTCGGCTCGGGGGAGTGGCCGGCCATCGCACCGGTGTCGCCGAGGCTGAAGTCGACGTACCCGATGCCGTCGATGTCGGTCACCCGCGCACCGCGCGCCGTGGCGAGGTAGAGCGGGAAGCCGGCGGCCTTCTTGTTCATCCAGGTCATCGGTACCCGCCCGAACAGGTTCGTGGCGCCGGCGTAGGCGGCCGCGCTGCGGGGGTGGCGGTTCTCATATGCGTCGCGTTCGCGCGCGAGCAGGGCTTTCAGGCGGTCGCGGTCGATCATGCGGCGAAGCTACCACCGCTTGCTGGTGTGCCTCGCTGGAACTGTCCGACCACCGGGCTAAGGTGAGTGGGCTCGACATGCGAAGGAGGTCTCCGTGGGTGCCGATGACTCCTTCGTCCACCTGCACGTCCACACCGAATACTCGATGCTGGACGGCGCGGCGCGATTGAAGGATCTCTTCCAGGAAGCCGGTCGGCTGGGCATGCCCGCCCTCGCCATGACCGACCACGGCAACCTCTACGGCGCCTACGACTTCTACAAGCAGGCGGTCGGCGCGGGCGTCAAGCCGGTGATCGGGCTGGAGGCCTACCTGACGCCCGGCACGTCCCGCTTCGAGCGCACCCGGGTGCGCTGGGCCGACGGCGGCGAGAACGACGTGTCGGGCGGCGGCGCGTACACCCATATGACCATGCTCGCCGCGGACGCCGACGGCCTGCACAACCTGTTCCGGCTCGGCTCTCTGTCCAGTCTGGAGGGTTACTTCTACAAGCCGCGCGCCGACCGCGAACTGCTGGAGCGCCACGGCAAGGGCATCATCGCCACCACCGGCTGCCCGTCCGGTGAGATCCAGACCTGGCTGCGCATCGGCGACTTCGACCGGGCGTGCCAGGCGGCCGGCGACTTCCGGGACATCTTCGGCCCGGACAACTTCTACCTCGAACTGATGGACCACGGGCTGGACATCGAGACGCGCGTCCGCACCGACCTGATCCGGCTGGGCGAGAAGCTCAACCTGCGGCCCATCGTCACCAATGACCTGCACTACACCTTCGCGTCCGACGCGCAGGCGCACGAGGTGCTGCTCTGTGTGCAGTCCGGCTCCACGCTTGCCGATCCGAAGCGGTTCAAGTTCGACGCCACCGACTTCTACCTCAAGTCCCCGGCCGAGATGCGGGCGCTGTGGGACGCGCAGATGCCGGGCGCGTGCGACAACACCCTGGAGATCGCCGAGCGGATCGGCGACTACGGCAGCGTCTTCGCCTCCCGCAACCTGATGCCGAACTTCCCGGTGCCGGCCGGGGAGACCGAGGAATCGTGGCTGCGCAAGGAGGTCGCGCGCGGCCTTGACCGGCGGTTCCCCGGCGGGGTACCCGACACGCACCAGAAGCAGGCCGAGTTCGAGCTGGGCGTGATCTGCCAGATGGGCTTCCCCGGCTACTTCCTGGTCGTCGCCGACCTGGTGCAGCACGCGAAGCGGGAGGGCATCCGGGTCGGCCCGGGCCGCGGTTCGGCCGCCGGCGCGGTGATCGCCTGGGCGCTCGGCATCACCGAGCTCGATCCGCTCGCGCACGGGCTGGTCTTCGAGCGCTTCCTCAACCCGGACCGCATCTCGATGCCCGACATCGACATGGACTTCGACGAGCGCCGGCGCGGCGACATGATCCGGTACGCGACGGAGCAGTACGGCGAGGAGCGCGTCGCGCAGATCGTCACCTACGGCACGATCAAGGCGAAGGCCGCCATCAAGGATGCCGCCCGGGTGCTCGGCTACCCGTTCGCGCTGGGCGACAAGATCACCAAGGCGATGCCGCCCGCGGTGATGGGCAAGGACATCCCGCTCGGCGGCATCTTCGACCCGGCGCACCCGCGCTATCCCGAGGCCGTGGAGTTCCGCCAGCTCTACGGGGCCGAGGCCGACGTCCAGAAGGTGGTCGACACCGCGAAGGGGTTGGAAGGCCTCAAGCGGCAGGTGGGGGTACACGCCGCGGGCGTGATCCTGTCCCGCGAGCCGCTTGTCGACGTGATCCCGATCTGGCGACGCGAGCAGGACGGCGCCATCATCACGCAGTTCGACATGGGCGCCTGCGAATACATGGGCCTGCTCAAGATGGACTTCCTCGGGCTGCGCAACCTCACCGTCCTCGACGACTGCCTGGAGTCCATCCACGACAACCGGGGCGCCGAGGTGGTGCTCGAAGATCTTCCGCTGGACGACCGGGCCACCTACGAACTGCTGTCGCGCGGTGACACGCTGGGCGTCTTCCAGCTCGACGGCGGCCCGATGCGCGCGCTGCTGCGCTCGATGGCGCCCGACAACTTCGAGGACATCTCCGCCGTCGGCGCGCTGTACCGGCCCGGTCCGATGGGTGCCAACGCGCACAACGACTACGCCGACCGCAAGAACGGCCGCAAGCCGGTGGTGCCGATCCACCCGGAGCTGGCCGAGCCGCTGGCCGACATCCTCGGCGACACCTACGGCCTGATCGTCTACCAGGAACAGGTCATGGCGATCGCGCAGAAGCTGGCCGGCTACTCGCTCGGCAAGGCCGATCTGCTGCGCCGCGCCATGGGCAAGAAGAAGAAGGAGATCCTCGACAAGGAGTTCGAGCCGTTCGCCGCCGGCATGCGGGACATCGGGTACAGCGACGCCGCGATCAAGACGATCTGGGACATTCTAGTACCGTTCTCCGACTACGCGTTCAACAAGGCACACAGCGCCGCATACGGGGTCGTCTCCTACTGGACCGCCTACCTCAAGGCCAACTACCCGCCCGAATACATGGCGGCGCTGCTCACCAGTGTCGGCGACGACAAGGACAAGTCAGCGGTCTACCTCGCCGAGTGCCGGCGCATGGGGATCAAGGTGCTGCCCCCCGACGTCAACGCCTCCATCGCCAGGTTCACGGCGGTGGGCGATGACATCCGGTTCGGGCTCGCTGCGGTCCGCAACGTGGGCACCAACGTGGTCGAGGCGATCCGGCGGTGCCGCAAGGAGAAGGGCGCCTACACCGACTTCTACGACTTCCTGCGCAAGGTCGACGCGGTCGCCTGCAACAAGAAGACGGTCGAGTCGCTGATCAAGGCGGGGGCCTTCGACTCGCTCGGGCACACCAGGCGCGGGCTGCTGGCCGTACACGCCGACGCGATCGACGCGTTCCTGGACGTCAAGCGCAACGAGGCGGTCGGCCAGTACGACCTGTTCTCCGGCCTGTTCGACTCGCCGGAGGACGAGCCGGGCGGCGACGCCGGGCTGGTCGTCACGCCGCCCATCCCCACGATGGAGTGGGAGAAGTCGGACCTGCTCGCCTTCGAGCGGGAGATGCTCGGCCTGTACGTCTCGGACCATCCGCTGCTGGGCATCGAGCACGTCCTCAGCGCGGCGGCCGACATGTCGATCTCGGTGCTGGCCGAGGAGGGCACCGTCGCCGACGGGCAGGTGGTGAACCTGGCCGGCATCCTGTCCGGCGTGCAGCGGCGCATCACCAAGCAGGGCCGCTCCTGGGCCAGCGCGACTCTCGAAGATCTCGGCGGCGCGGTCGAGGTGCTGTTCTTCCCCAACACGTACGAACTGGTCGGGCAGTACATCGCCGAGGACGCGATCGTGGTGGTCCGCGGCCGGGTGGACCGCCGCGACGACCAGGCCCGGCTGATGGCGATGGACCTGTCCATCCCGGACATCTCCCGACCCGACGACTTCAAGCCCGTGGTGCTCGCGCTTCCCCCGTCACGCTGCACCCCTCCGCTCGTCGAGCGGCTGGCCGAGGTGCTGTCCAGCCACCCCGGCGCGGCCGAGGTGCACCTGCGGGTCAACGGCCACGTGATGCGGGTGACCCAACGGGTGGCACCCACCACCGCGCTGATGGCCGACCTCAAGGCTTTGCTGGGGCCGAGCGCGGTAACGGGCTGACCGGCGGGCGTGGGAGGATCGTCGGGTGTCCACCCCCAACTTCGACGAACAGCCCCACACCCCGCCGGCGCAGGACTATCCGACCGCGCAGATCCCGGCGGTCCAGGGCTATCCCGAACCGGGCTACGCCGAGCAGGGCTACGCGGAGCGGGGCTATGCGGAGCAGGGCTACGCCGAGCAGGGCTACGCCGAGCAGGACCATCCGGCCGCCGGTTGGTCGCAGCCGCCCGTGGAGCCCGGGGCCGAGGAGCCGAAGCAGGCAGGCCGTGAGGTGGGCATCGCTGCCGTCGTGGCGGCCGTGATCGCGGCGCTGGGACTCGGGCTGGGCGCCATCTGGTCGGCCGTCGCGCCGTGGGTACCCGCCATGCGGACCGCCGATGGGGCGATCCTCGCCCAGCCGGAGCAGGAGCAGATGATCGCCGGCGAAGGCTGGTACCTGATCATCACGGTGCTCGCCGGCGTCGCCGTCGCCGTGCTCGCGTGGCTGCTGCTGCGCCGGCACCGCGGGGTTCCCGTCCTTCTCGGGATGGTGGTCGGCAGCGTCGCGGCGGGGCTCCTCGCGTTCTGGCTGGGCCACCACATCGGCCTGTCCCACGCCCGGTACCTGGCCGACCACGCGGCAGTAGGCACCACGTTCTCGATACCGCCCAACCTGCGCGCGCAGCAGGTGGGGCTGTGGCAGGGCTGGCTGCCGTACGTCAAGGGCGACGTGCTCGCCATGGCGATCGCCGCGGTGGTCACCTACATCCTGCTCGCCGGCTTCTCGCAGTACCCGACGCTGCGCCCCGCCCCGCGCCCCGCCGAACAGGTCGACGAGCCGGCGGCCCCGGTCAATTCGGGCTGGTAGCGACGGCGAGTTCCGGCAGGGGTACCGGGACCGCGCGCACCTGGCGCAGCAGTACCACCTCGCGACCGAGCAGCCGGCGCTCGGTCCGCAGCCGGCTCGCCGCGTCCGGCGCGGCCAGCAGCGCCTGGCGCTCCGCCAGCGGAAGCGCCGCGGTCGCGGCGATCAGGTGGGACAGTACGACCGGATCGTCCGGTACCTGCTCGCCCGCCTCATCCGGGCGGATCAGGCGCAGGTACCGCTGGAACAGGGCGAGCAGGCCCGGGGTCAGCCGGTCCGCCTCGCCCGGCGGCCCCTCGGGCTCGTCGAGCCACTCGACGTCGGCGATGAGGTACGGCGCGACATTCGGCTCGATCTTCTTGATGGCGAACCGGCGCCGCCCCACCGTGACCAGGTCGAACCGGCCGTCCTGATGCTCGGTCACCTGCCGGATCTCGGCGCTGCACCCCACCTCGTGCAGGGTCAGCGTGGTGGTGTCGCCGGAGTGGTGGTCGACCTCCCAGCCGCGCTGGATGGCCACGACCCCGAACTCGCGCGGGGTGCCGTCGGGCAGCGCGAGCAGGTGCCGCACCAGCGCGCGGTAGCGCTCCTCGAAGACGGTCAGCGGCATGACCAACCCCGGGAACAGCACGGTTCCCAGGGGAAACATCGGAAGGCCGCCGGACGCCACGAGGCCGAGCCTAGCGGTCGGCCCTCGATCACGGCAGCGGGCGGCGCTCCGCCGGGAGGAGCGGCCATCGGCGGCGCTCGCCTGTGGCGGCCTCCGCCGGGAGGAGCGGCCTTCGGCCGCACTAGACTCTGTGGCGTGTTGAACCGGATGGACCTGCGGGTCGCGGCCGGCCAGCCGCCCCTCGACCGGATGGCGCTGCGCGGCCTGCTGCCCCGTGCCGATCTCGACGTGTCCGCCGCGGTGGAGCGGATGCGCCCGGTGGTCGAGGCGGTGCGGGACCGTGGCGCCGCCGCCGTCCGCGAGGCCACCGTCCGCTTCGACGGGGTGGCGCTGCCGGCGCTGCGGGTACCGGCCGAGGCCCTGAAGATCGCCGAGCACGATCTCGACCCGGCCGTACGCGACGCCCTCGGCGTGTCCATCGAGCGCGCCCGGCTGGTACACCAGGGGCAGCGCCGGGACGACGTGCGGACCCGGGTGGTCCCCGGCGGCAGCGTCACGCAGCGCTGGCGCCCGGTCGGCCGGGTCGGGCTCTACGTGCCCGGCGGGTTGGCGCCGCTGCAGTCCAGCGTCGTGATGAACGTGGTGCCCGCGCAGGTGGCGGGCGTCGAGTCGATCGCGGTCAGCAGCCCGCCCCGGCGCGACACCGGCCTGCCGCACCCGAACATCCTGGCGGCCTGCGCGCTGCTCGGCGTCGACGAGGTGTACGCGGTCGGCGGGGCACAGGCGATCGCGATGTTCGCGTACGGCACGGACGAGTCCGAGCCGGTCGACCTCATCACCGGCCCGGGCAACATCTGGGTGACCGCCGCCAAGCGGCTGGTACGCGGCGTGGTGGGCATCGACGCCGAGGCCGGACCGACCGAGATCGCGGTGCTGGCCGACGAGACCGCGGACCCGGTGCACGTGGCGGCCGACCTGATCAGCCAGGCCGAGCACGACCCGCTCGCCGCCAGCGTGCTGGTCACCACGTCGGAGGAGCTGCTGGCGGCGGTCGAGCGGGAGCTGGCCCGGAGGGTACCGGCGACCCGGCACGCCGAGCGGATCACCGCGGCGCTGACCGGTACCCAGTCCGCCGCCGTACTGGTCGACGACCTCGACGCGGGCCTGCGGGTGGCGGACGCGTACGCGGCGGAGCACCTGGAGATCCAGACCAGGGACGCGCGCGGCGTGGCCGAGCGGGTACGCAACGCGGGCGCCATCTTCGTCGGTCCCTGGTCGCCGGTCTCGCTCGGCGACTACTGCGCCGGTTCCAACCACGTGCTGCCCACCGGCGGCTGCGCCCGGCACTCGTCCGGGCTGTCGGTGCAGGCGTTCCTGCGGGGAGTGCAGCTGATCGAGTACGACGAGGCGGCGCTGCGCGACGTGTCCCGGCACGTGCTCGCGCTCGCGCAGGCGGAGGACCTGCCGGCGCACGGCGAGGCCGTGACGGCGAGGTTCGCCTCGTGAGCGGGGTGGCCGACCTGCCGATCAGGGAGGAGCTGCGCGGGCTGCGCCCGTACGGGGCACCGCAGCTGGAGGTCGCGGTGCGGCTGAACACCAACGAAAACTCGTACTCCGTGCCCGACGAGGTGGTCTCGGCGATCGAGAAGGCGCTCGCGGCCACGCTGCGGGACCTCAACCGCTACCCCGATCGGGACGCGCTCGCGCTGCGCGAGGACCTCGCGACGTACCTCAACCGGGAGCGCCCGGATCCGCGGCTGACCGGGGCCGGGGTCTGGGCGGCCAACGGCTCCAACGAGGTGCAGCAGCAACTGCTGCAGGTCTTCGGCGGTCCCGGGCGCACCGCGCTGGGCTTCACCCCGGCGTACTCGATGCACCCGCTGCTGGCCGTGGCCACCGGTACCCGGTGGATCGACGGCCGGCGCGGCGCGGACTTCGGCCTGACCGCGGACAGCGCGGTGGAGCAGGTCCGGCAGGCCCGTCCCGATCTGGTCTTCCTCTGCTCGCCCAACAACCCCACCGGTACCGCACTGCCATTGTCCATTGTGGAGGCGGTGTCGGGCGTGGCGCCCGGCGTGGTCGTGGTGGACGAGGCCTACGCCGAATTCCGCCGGCCCGGCACGCCGACCGCGCTGTCGGCGCTTGCGGGACACCCGCGGCTGGTGGTGACGCGCACGATGAGCAAGGCGTTCGCGTTCGCCGGTGGGCGCCTCGGCTACCTGGCCGCCGATCCGTCCATTGTGGACGCGGTGCAGCTGGTCCGCCTGCCGTACCACCTCTCCGCGCTGACCCAGGCCGCGGCGCGGGCCGCGCTGGCGCACGCCGACACGCTGCTGGCCACGGTCGACGCGATCAAGCGGCAGCGCGACCGGATCGTCAAGCAGGTGCGCAAGCTCGGCCTCACCGCGGCGGACAGCGACGCCAACTTCGTCCTCTTCGGACAGTTCCGGGACCAGAAGGCGATCTGGCAGGCGCTGCTGACCCGGCAGGTGCTGGTGCGCGACGTCGGGCTGGCCGGCTGGCTGCGGGTGACCGCCGGTACGCCGGCCGAGACCGACGCGTTCCTCGCCGCACTCAAGGAGTTGCTCTGATGGCCCGCACGGCACGCGTGGAGCGCACGACGGGGGAGACGAAGGTACTCGTCGAGCTGGACCTCGACGGCACCGGCACCGCGGACGTCAGCACCGGCGTCGGCTTCTTCGACCACATGCTCGGGCAGATCGCCCGGCACGGCGCCGTCGACCTGCGAGTGTCCACTGTGGGCGACCTGGAGGTGGACGCCCACCACACGGTCGAGGACACCGCGCTCGCGCTGGGCGCGGCACTGGCCGGGGCGCTGGGCGACAAGAAGGGCATCCGGCGGTACGGCAGCGCGCTGATCCCGCTCGACGAGGTGCTGGTACAGGCGGCGGTCGACCTGTCCGGGCGCCCCTACGTGGTGCACGAGGAGCCGGCCCTGCCGCCCACCATCGGGCCGGTCTACCCGACCAGCATGACCCGGCACATCTGGGAGTCGCTGGGGCACGCGGCACGGATCACCCTGCACGTCTCGGTCCTGCGCGCGGCGCGCCCCGGCGTGGCGCCCGACGCCCACCACGTGGTGGAGGCGCAGTTCAAGGCGTTCGCGCGGGCGCTGCGCGAGGCGGTGGCGTTCGACGCGCGGTCGGCGGGGGTGCCCAGCACCAAGGGCGTGTTGTAGATGCTGCCCGTGGTGCTGTGTGCGCTGGGCGGCGTTCTGCTGGGCGGCGCGTGGTCGCTGCGCGGGCAGGGCGCCGGCACGGCGACCGTCGTTGTGGTCGCGCTCCTCGGCCTGCTCGCACTCGCCGGCGGCGTGGCCTGGCTGCTGCCGAAGGGTGTGTTCGGGTGACCAGAAGCGTGGTGGTGCTGGACCACGGGTCGGGAAACCTGCGGTCGGCGGAGCGGGCGCTGGTCCGCGCCGGTGCGCGGGTCACCGTCACACCGGACCTGGCCGCCGCGGCCGCGGCCGACGGCCTTGTGGTACCGGGCGTGGGCGCGTACGCGGCCTGCCTGGTGGGCTTCGTCGCGCTGGGCGCCGGCCCGGTGATCGCCGCCCGGGTGGCGGACGAGCGGCCGGTCCTCGGCATCTGCGTCGGCATGCAGGTGCTGTTCGACGTCGGCGAGGAGCACGGCGTGGTCACCAAGGGCCTCGGGCTGCTGCCCGGCGCGGTGACCCGGTTGACCGCGCAGCGCGTGCCGCACATGGGCTGGAACACGGTCGCCGCACCGGAGGGCTCGCGGCTGTTCGCCGGGGTATCCGAGGGCACCCGTTTCTACTTCGTGCACTCGTACGCGGCGAGCCCGGTCGAGGGCCAGGGACTGGTGGCGCTGACCGTCCACGGTGGATCGTTCGTGGCGGCGGCGGAGCGCGGTCCACTGTGGGCCACCCAGTTCCACCCGGAGAAGTCCGGCGATGCCGGCGCCGCCCTGCTGCGCAACTGGGTGACCCAGTTGTGAGTCGGGAGCGGGCCGCGCTGCGTGCCGCGAGGCTGGCCCAGGCGGAGAAGGAGCGGGCCGGCCGGGCGCGCGCCGCCGCCCGGCGGGTCAAGCGCCAGCGGCTCGCCCGCGCCCTGAAGCCGCGGCTGCCCGACCGCCGCACCGGCCGGCTGTACCCGCGCCGCACCCGTACCCAGCGCATCACGATCGTGATCGTCGCGGGCCTCGCACTCGGCGCGATCTGGTGGAGGTTCGACGGGCTGGCCACCCGGATCGCGCTGTCGGCACTGGTCCTGCTGGCGTTGCCTGCCATGATCGTGCTGACGCTGGACCGTCGCTGACCCGCTGGAGGCCCGATGCTCACCCTGCTCCCCGCCGTCGACGTCACACAGGGTCAGGCGGTACGCCTGGTCCACGGCGAGGCCGGCACGGAGACCGGCTACGGCGACCCGCTGGAGGCGGCGCTGCGGTGGCAGGATGACGGTGCCGAGTGGGTACACCTGGTCGACCTGGACGCGGCGTTCGGCCGGGGCTCCAACGCGCGCCTGCTGGCCGACGTGATCCGCCGGCTGGACGTCGCGGTGGAGCTGTCCGGCGGCATCCGCGACGACGGGTCGCTGCGTGCGGCGCTGTCGACCGGTGCCGCACGGGTCAACGTCGGTACCGCCGCGCTGGAGGACCCGGTGTGGTGCGACCGGATCGCCGGCGAGTACGGGGACCGGGTGGCGATCGGGCTGGACGTGCGCGGGTACACGCTCGCGGCGCGCGGCTGGACGCGGGACGGCGGCGACCTGTTCGAGGTGCTGGCGCGGCTGGACAAGGCGGGCTGCGCGCGGTACGTGGTGACCGACATCCGGCGCGACGGCACCCTCACCGGGCCCAACCTCGACCTGCTGCGCGAGGTCTGCGCGCGCACCCCGGCGCCGGTCATCGCGAGCGGGGGAGTGTCCAACCTGGACGACCTGCGGGCACTGTCCACTCTGGAGTCCGTGGGCGTCGAGGGCGTGATCGCGGGGAAGGCGCTCTACGCGGGCGCCTTCACGGTGGCGGAGGCGCTCGCCGTGCTCCGGGAGGGGCAGGCGCGATGACACCCGGTCCGTGGGAGGATCGGTTCGGGTACTCCCGGGTCGTGACCGCGGGCCCGTTCGTGCTCACCGCGGGCTGCACGTCCACTGTGGACGGTACGGTGACCCACGTGGGCGACGCGGCCGGGCAGGCCCGGGAGGCGTTCCGGATCGCCGTGGCCGCGCTGGCGGAGGCCGGTGCCGAGGTGCGGGACGTGGTGCGCACCCGCATGTACGTGGTGCGCGCGGCGGACGCGGATGCGGTCGGGCTGGCGCACGGCGCGGTGTTCGGCGCGGTACGCCCGGCGGCGACCATGGTGTTCGTCGCCGGCCTGCTGCACCCCGATCACCTCGTGGAGGTGGAAGTGGAGGCGTACCGCGGATGACTGTTGCCGTGCGGGTGATTCCCTGCCTGGACGTCGACGCCGGGCGGGTGGTGAAGGGCGTGAACTTCCTCGACCTGCGCGACGCGGGCGACCCGGTCGAGCTGGCCGCGGCCTACGACGCGGCCGGCGCCGACGAGCTGACCTTCCTGGACGTCAGCGCGTCCGCCGACGGCCGGGGGACCATGCTCGACGTGGTGCGGCGCACCGCCGAGTCGGTCTTCATCCCGCTGACCGTCGGCGGCGGCGTGCGCAGTGTGTCCGATGTGGACGTACTGCTGCGGGCCGGCGCGGACAAGGTCGGCGTGAACACCGCCGCGATCGCCCGGCCGGAGCTGATCGGCGAGATCACGGACCGGTTCGGCAGCCAGGTGCTCGTGCTGTCGGTGGATGCGCGCCGGGCCGGCACGACCAGCGGGTTCGAGGTGACCACGCACGGCGGCCGGCGGGGTGCCGGCCTGGACGCGGTGGCCTGGGCGGCGCGCGGTGCCGGGTTGGGGGCGGGCGAGATCCTGCTCAACTCGATGGACGCCGACGGCACCAAGGACGGCTTCGACCTGGAGCTGATCCGCGCGGTCCGCGCGGCGGTGTCGATCCCCGTCATCGCCTCCGGCGGCGCGGGCGAGGTCGCGCACTTCCCGCCGGCGGTGGCGGCCGGCGCGGACGCGGTGCTCGCGGCCAGCGTGTTCCACTTTGGAGAGTTGAGCATCGGCGAGGTCAAGCAGGTGCTGCGCGCGGCCGGCGCGCCGGTGCGCTGATGCGGGCCGACGACCGGCACGGCGCGGCGCCGGACACGTTGCCGGTGGACGAGGCCACGCCGGTGGTGGCACCGGACGGCTCGGTGTTGCGGCCGCTGTGCCGCCTCGCCGGCGCGGGCAGCTTCTCCGAGTTCACACTGCGCCCGGGCCAGGTGTCCGGCGCGGTGTCGCACGCGACCGTGCAGGAGATCTGGTACGTCGTCGCCGGGAGCGGCCAGATCTGGCGGCGGCACGCGGGTCGGGAGACCATCACGGCGCTGCGTCCGGGTCTGTGCCTGACGATCCCGCTCGGCACCGCCTTCCAGTTCCGCGCGGATCCCGCGAGCGAGCCGCTGCGGCTGGTGGCGGCCACCATGCCACCCTGGCCGGCGCAGGACGCGGCCGAGGCCCGGGCCGAGCGCGGCCCCTGGACGCCCACCGTCAAGCCCGCGTAGCACCACCCGGTGATCATGTCCGGGCGAAATCTTGGCGAAAAGGCGCCCAGATTCCGTATCGGCCTCCGCGCGTAGATGATCACCGCAGGCCGGCCGGCAGCCGGAGGGGCGGCGACTCAGCGGGGCGAGGCGAAGTCCTGGGTCCAGTACGGCGTGTGCCGGGAGTCGTACGCGAGGCCCACCCCGATGTTGCGGAACCCGCAGTTGAGGATGTTGGCACGGTGGCCCGAGCTGTTCATCCAGGCCTGCATCACGTCGGCCGGGGTGCGCTGCCCGGCGGCGATGTTCTCACCCATCGACGACCATCGGTACCCGGCGTTGCTGACGCGCTGCGCCGCCGTCACGCCGGAGGGTGTGGTGTGGTCGAAGTAGCCCCTGGCCGCCATGTCGGCCGAGTGGGCGCGGGCGGCGCTGGCCAGCCTGCTGTCCCGGGTCAGGGCGGCGCAGCCCGCCTTTGCCCGCTGCTGGTTGACCAGGGTGAGCACCGCCGCCTCGTCGGCGGTGACGCCCGTGCCGGGCGGGCTGGGGCTGGCCTTCGGCGCGGTGCCGGGCCGGCTGGTGCGCGGCGCGGCGGGGGAGCGGGACGCCGCCCCCGGGGCCGTGGCGGACGCGGCCGGCGCCGCGCCGGCCGGCGATGTTCCGGGGGTACCGGAGGCCAGCCGCGAGTTCGGCGCGAGGTCCTGCGCGTTCACCGAGTCGGTGCGGGTCACCGGGGCGAACATGGAGACCACGAACAGCGCTCCGGACAGCGCGAGCAGGCCGGCGACGGCCACGAACACGGCGAGCAGGCCCCACCGAGCGTGACGACGCGGTGCGCGGCGGCGGCCCTGCTGATGACGGCTGTCCGCGGGGTACGCAGGCACCGGCGCAGCGTACCGTACCTCGCCGCGGGCCGGACCCGGTCGTGGTCGCCCGTCAGTGCGGCGCGGCGGTCGGCAGGCCGGCGGCGCGCACGGCCGCCAGCAGCCGGCGGTCATAGGTGACGAAGTCGGTCAGGCCGGCGCCGAGGCTCCGCGCGGTCGCCAGGTGGATCGCGTCGAGGCTGCGCAGGCCCGGACCGGCCAACCGGCCGGCGGCGTCGAGCAGCTCGTCGCCGACCGAGATGGTGATCACGGAGGCCAGCAGCCGGTCGGCGGTGTGCTGCTGCCGGACGGTGGCGCCGATGCTGGCCAGCGCGCGTCGCAGCTCGGTGCGCACCAGGGCGCTCGCCACGTGGCGGACATCGGCGTGGCCCCGCAGGTATCCGCCGAGGGCGGCGCTTTCCGGGGCCGGCATCACCAGCTTGACCAGGGCGCACGAGTCGAGGTAGATCACCGATCGGCGTCCGCGTCGCGCAGCGCGACGAGGGCGTCGGAGAGGCGGTTGGAGGGGGTGCCCCGGGGTGTCGGCCAGCCGGCGAGGCCGCCCATCCGGTCCCCGGCCGGGTCGACCGCTCCGCTGTCCACCAGCTCTTCCCAGGCGGCCTGCTCGGGATCGGGCGGGCAGAGCACGGCGACCAGCCGCCCGTTGCGGGTGATCTCCACCCGGCGGCCCGCCTGGACCTCCGCGATCAGCTCGCTGGCATGTTGCTGCAGGCGCCGGATCGGTACCCGCACCGGCTCGGTCATCCGTCCATGGTAGGCCCGGCGTGCGTCACACAGCCAGGTCGTGCGGCGGGACGTACGCTGTGGGCGTGGCCGACCTTGACCTGGTACCCAGGCCCACCTCCCTGCGCGTGCTGGCGGGCCGGTACGCGCTGACACCGGAGACGCCGCTGCGCGCTCCCGGGTCGATCGCGGCCCTGGTGCGTGCGGTGCTGCGTCCGTTCCCGCCGGCCGGCGGCGACGGACCCGGGCTCACCTTCACCCTGGTCGACGACCCGGAGCTGGGTGCCGAAGGGTACCGGCTGGCGGTCAGCACCGGGGGCGTCCAGGCGACGGGCAGCGACGCGGGCCTGCGCTGGGCGGTGCAGACGCTGCGCCAGATGCTGCCACCGACCCTGGATGACGCACGCTGGTCGATTCCGTGCGTCGAGATCGTCGACATCCCCCGGTACCCGTGGCGGGGCAGCCTGCTCGACGTGGCCCGGTGGTACCACCGGGTGGAGTTCCTGTACCGCTACGTCGACCTGATGGCCATGCACAAGCTCAACACCCTGCACCTGCACCTGACCGACGACCAGGGCTGGCGGTTCGAGGTGCGGCGCTATCCGCGGCTGACGGAGGTGGGCGGGTACCGGCGCGAGTCCAACCGCGGGCACGCCCGGCACCGGCGCTTCGACGGCACCCCGCACGGCGGCTGGTACTCGCAGGCACAACTGCGGGATCTCGTCGGGTACGCGGCCCGGCGCGGGGTGCGGGTCATGCCGGAGATCGACGTGCCGGGCCACATGCAGGCCGCCATCGCCGCGTATCCGGAGTTGGGCAACGAGCCCGGCCGGCAGTTGGAGGTGCGCACCTCGTGGGGCATCTCCAGCCACATCCTCAACGTCTCCGACGCCACCGTGCGCTTCGTCAAGGACGTGCTGGACGAGGTGGTCGAGGTCTTCCCGTTCGAGCTGGTGCACCTGGGCGGCGACGAGGTGCCGCCGGACGAGTGGGCGGGCAGCCGGGTGGCCGCGCGGCGGGTCCGGTCCACCGGTCTGTCCAGAGTGGACGATCTGGTGGGCTGGTGGGCCACCGAGCTGGCCACCCACCTGGCCGGGCACGGCCGGCGGGTGGCGGTCTGGGACGAGGTGCTCGAGTACGAGCCGCCGCCCGGCGCGGTCATCTTCGCGTGGCGGGACGAGAGCCGCGTGGTGGCCGCGCGCAAGGCGGGCTTCGAGGTGGTGGCGGTACCGCAGGAGTACGCGTACCTGGACTGGGCCGAGTCGGACCGGCCGGACGAGCCGCTCGCCATCAACGGCACACTCCCGCTGTCCCGGGTCTACGGCTACCAGCCGGGCGACGTGTACGGCGTCCAGGGCCAGGTGTGGACCGAGTACCTGCCCACGCCGGACCTGGTGGAATGGCGGGCGTTTCCGCGGCTCGTCGCGCTGGCCGAGGTGGGCTGGTCGGCGCAGCGCGAGCCGTTCACCGGCTTCCGGGAGCGGCTGCGCGGCCACCTGCGCCGCCTCGACGCGCTGCGCGTCCACTACCGCCCGTTGGACTGACCGGGCCTGCCCTCGCTTCGCTCGGTCAGGCCGTGCTGACGGGGCCTGCCCTCGTGGCCCTCGCTTCGCTCGGTGCGCTCGGTCAGGCGGCACTCAGGATCGGGCCGCGGTGCGTCCGGGCCTGCCAGGCGGCGCGCAGCGCCTCGACCACCGCGCCGATCGCGGGTCGCGCCTGTGCCGCGCTGCGCCACGCGATCGTCACCCGGCGGGTGGGCTCCGGCGTGACCGGCAGCGCCAGCACGCCGTCCGGCAGGCGGGTGCGCGCCAGCCGCGGGATGAGGGCCACCCCGAGTCCCTCGCTGATCAGCGTCAGCTGGCTCTCGAACTCCGCCACCAGGAAACGCGGCCGCACCCCGGGGAGCACCCGGGTCAGCCAGTCGTGACAGATCGTTCCGGGTACCGACGCGATCCAGCGCTCCTCGTCCAGGCCGGCCAGCGCGACCGGCGACGGGTGGCGCGCGAGCCGGTGCCCGGCCGGTACGACCAGGTCGGCGACGTCCAGCCCGAGCGGCGTGGCCGAGACGCCGATCGGGAAGCGCACCGTGACCTCGGGCCAGTCGTCCACCAGAGCCAGGTCGATCTCGCCGCGGTCCACCAGGTCCAGGCTGATCCGCGGATCCGACTCCAGCAGCTCCGGTTCGAGCAGCGGGTGCTCGGTGGCCAGCCGGCGCAGCGCGTGCGGCAGCAGGCCCCGGCAGGCGGTCGGGAACGACGCGATGGTCAGCCGGCCGCAGACCGTCTCCTGGTGCGCCGCGAGCGCCGCCTCGGCCTCCTCCAGCGCGGCCAGGATCCGCCCCGCGTGCTCGGCGAGGACCCGGCCCGCCTCGGTCAGCCGCAGCCGCCGGCCGTCCTTCTCCACCAGCGTGCTGCCGATCTCCCGGTCCAGCTTCGTCAGGTGCTGGGAGATCGCCGACGGCGTGCAGTGCAGGGACTGCGCCGCCGCGGTCACCGTCCCGTACCGGGCCACGGCGCGCAGCGCCCGCAGCCGACCGAGCTCAATCATGCAGCCATCCTAAAACGTCCGTACAGAAGTATTCGATAGTGCTAAAAGATTGCGCCGGCCGAGGATTCCAGGCATGAGACTGCGCGACGTGGCCCTGGCGGCGATCGTCAACGTCCTGTGGGGTGTCAACTTCGCGGCCATCGACCTGGGCCTGGCCCACCTGCCGCCGCTGCTGTTCTGCGCGCTGCGCTTCGGTGCCGCGGCGGTTCCGGCGATCTTCTTCGTGGGTCGCACGAGAGTGGCGTGGCGATGGGTGGTCGCCGTCGCGGTGTCGCTCGGGGTCGTCAAGTTCGGCCTGCTGTTCGCCGGGATGGCGGCGGGCATGCCGGCCGGCCTGTCCGCGCTGGTGCTGCAGAGCCAGGCCGTCTTCACCATGATCTTCGCGTTCGCGCTGCTGCGCGAGCGACCGACCGCGCGCCAGGTGGTCGGCCTGGCCATCGCCGCCGGCGGCATCGCGGTGGTCGCGGCGGGCGTTGTTGTCGGGGGTACCGGCGCCGCGGGCGCGTTCGGCCTGGTGCTCGCGGCCGGCGCCGCCTGGGGCCTGGCGAACCTGGCGATGCGCCGCGCCGCTGCGCGCTCGCCCACCGCCGGTGGTGGCAACGGGGGCGGTGGCGGGTGGGACGCGGTGCGGTTCATGGTGTGGGTCAGCGCGGTGGCCGCCCCCACCGACCTGGCACTGTCGCTCCTGATCGAGGGCCCGCGCCGGGACTTGGCGGCCCTGTCCCACCTGGGCCTGGTCGCGACCTTCGCCATCGGGTACGTCGCCTGGGTCGCCACCCTGCTGGGCTTCGGGATCTGGGGAGCGCTGCTGCGCCGGTACCGGGCGGCGAGCGTCGCGCCGTTCTCCATGCTCGCGCCGGTGTGCGCGATCGGGGCCGGCGCCGTGCTGCTCGGCCAGCCGGTGCACCGGACCGACCTGCTCGGCGGCGCGCTGGTCGTGGCCGGCGTCCTCACCGGTCTGCTGCCAGGCGGGCGGGTTGCGCCGGTGCCGGAGCCGGTCGCGGCGCCGGTGCGCGTACCGACAGCAGCGGGATGAACACGTGCGCGAGCGGCCCGATCGAGACCGCGTAGAGCAGCGTGCCCACGCCCACCGAGCCGCCCAGCAGCCAGCCGGTGGCCAGGACGGTCACCTCGATGGTCGTGCGCACCAGGCGGATGGATCCGTTGCGCCGTTTCACGAATCCGGTCATCAGCCCGTCCCGGGGTCCCGGCCCGAGCCGCGCGCCGATGTACAGGCCGGTGGCGACGCCGTTGAGCAGGACGCCGCCGGCGAGGAACGCGACGCGCACGGTGAGCGGATGGGGGGTGGGCAGCAGGGCGATCGCCGCGTCCACGGTGACCCCGAGGAACACGTCCCACGGGTCGAGACCGAGCCGCGCCTCGATCATCAGCGCCATGCTCACGCCGTAGGCGACCAGGCCCAGCGCCAGTTGGGTCAGCCGGCGCGGGAGGAGGACCCTGTTGCCAATTTCCGTCATGGATGCCACTCTGAGGGCCAATTAGCCATACAGGAAAGAGCCAATTAACGAGGTCTGGCCTATGACAACCGTGCTCAAGGGGGCGCAACTGGCCCGCCTGCTCGGCAAGTGGCATCTGGATGGGGGCCACCGGGAGGGACCGGACTACCTGTCGCTGGCCGGCGCGGTACGTGGCCTGCTCGTCGACGGGCGCCTCCCGCTGGGGGTACGCCTGCCGGCCGAGCGGGAGCTGGCCGGCTGCCTCGGCATCAGCCGGACCACGGTCACCGCCGCGTACCGGCGGCTGCGTGACACGGGCCACCTCGCGAGCCGCCGGGGCGCCGGCAGCTGGACCACGATGCCGACCGACGCGAAGGTCGGCAGCACCGGCCTGTGGGCGCCGGGCAGCGAGCGGGACCTGCTCGACCTGGGCGTCGCCGCACTCGCCGCCCCGCCCGAGCTGACCGACGCGGCCGTCGAGGCGATGGCGGACCTGCCGCGCTACCTCGGCGAGCCCGGGTACCACCCGTCCGGGCTGATCGAGCTGCGGGCCGCGGTCGCCGACGGGTACGGGCTGCGTGGGCTGCCCACCGTCCCCGACCAGATCATGATCACGAATGGCGTGCAGCACGCGCTGGACCTGACCGTCCGCCTGCTGGTACCGGCGGCGCAGCCGGTACTCGTGGAGTCGCCGACGTACCCCAACGCGCTGGCCGCCCTGTCCGCCCGGCGCACCCGGGTGCTCACCTTCGGGCTGGACGAGTCCGGCTGGGACGCCGAACTGCTGCTGTCCAGCCTCCGGCAGACCCGGCCACGGCTGGCCTACCTGGTGCCCGAGTTCCAGAACCCGACCGGCCACCTGATGGCGGTACCGCTGCGGGAGCGGCTGCCGGCCGCCGCGCACGCGGCCGGTACCGACCTCATCATCGACGAGTCCTTTGTGGACCTGTCGATCGACGCGTCCGACCTGCCGCCGCCGGTCGCGCTGTTCGACCGGCACGCCAGGGTGCTGTCGATCGGCGGGATGAGCAAGCCGTACTGGGGCGGCCTGCGCATCGGTTGGATCCGCGCGTCCGCCCCGCTGGTGCAGCGGCTGGCCGCGGTGCGGGTCGGCGTGGACATGGCCGGCCCGGTACTGGATCAGCTCGTCGCCGCCCGGCTGCTGCGCCGCGGCGACGCGGTCGTGGCGGCGCGGCGGCGGCAGTTGCGGGCCCGGCGCGACGCGCTCGTCGACGCGCTGCGCTCGTGCCTGCCGGAGTGGCGGTTCACCGTGCCGGCCGGCGGGTTCTCGCTGTGGACCGAGCTGGACGGGCCGATCTCCAGCGCGTTGGCCCGCGTGGCGGAGTCGTACGGGGTGCGGCTGGCACCCGGCCCGCGCTTCGGGGTCGACGGCACGCTGGAACGCTTCCTGCGCCTGCCCTTCACGCTGCCCGAGCCCGACCTGGCCGAGGCCGTCGCCCGCCTCGCACAGGCCCGCCGCGAACTCGACCGCCCCGCCACCCGCACCTACCAACCCCCCACCCTCGTCGCCTAACCCGCACGCCCCGCGCCGCACCGCCCCGCCGGCCGGGTCGCAAGTTCCTTGAAGTAGCGGTGTCCGCCTCAGGCAATCACCGCTACTCCAACGAAGTGGCGGTGATCTTGGAGGGGCGGGAGGGTGGTGTTAGCGTGCTGCGGTGAGCCTCGATCTGTCCCGCGCGCTTCGTGCCGCGCAGGATGGCGACGAGTCGGGATTCGCGGTTCTGTGGCGGTCCCTGCAGCCGGCGGTGCTGCGCTACCTGCGGGTGGTCACCGGCGAGGCCGCCGAGGACGTCGCCTCCGAGACCTGGCTGCAGGTCTCCCGCGATCTCGCCACGTTCCGCGGTGACATCGACGGCTTCCGGGTCTGGCTGTTCCGCATCGCCCGGCATCGCGGCATCGACGAGCGGCGCCGGATGGCCCGCCGGCCGGCCATCCCGTTCGACCCGCACGGGGCCGTGGCCGAACAGGGCCAGGTCCCTGCGCCGGACGCCGCGGACGAGGCGGGCCGGCGGGCGGAGACCAGCTGGGCGCTCGGACTGATCGCCACGCTCCCACCGGACCAGGCGGAGGCTGTCATGCTGCGGGTCGTTGCCGGGCTGGACGCGACGCAGGCCGGCATCGTGCTCGGCAAGCGGCCCGGGGCGGTGCGGGTGGCCGCCATGCGGGGGCTGCGCCGACTCGCGGCCAACGCCGAGGTCCAGGCGCGGCGGCCGCGGCCGCAGCCGGCCCCCGCGGTGCGACCGGCTGTAACGTCGACCAAGCCACCTGCGCTTTTTTGACCGTCATGGGTACCCGAGGGAAACGTCCACGCCGCATCCGCCGCCATGAGGCGGAGCGCCTGCTGGACGGCGGCTCCGTCGCCGGCGGGCCGGTCGACGCGGGCCGGCTGGAGTTGGCGCGGGTCCTGGCTGCCGTGTCCGGGCCGGCACTGCCCGAGGAGGTCGCCGACGAGGAGGCCGCGGCGGCCCTCTTCGGCCGGCAGTACGAACTGGGTCGCACCGCGCGGGCCAGTTCGCGGTACGCGCTGCCCCGCCCGGCATCCCCGCGGGCCGTCGCGTTCCGGTTGGCCGTCACCCTCGGTGTGCTGCTGTCCGGCGGCCTGGCGGCCAGCGCGGAGACGGGCATCCTGCCCGCCGCGCTGCAGCGGCCGGCGCACGCCCTGTTCTCCCCGTTCGGCGTGCCGCCGGCCGGCACCGGCCCGGCGCGGACCGGCCAACCCCGGCACAGCACCGCACCCTCCGCAGGCGCGGCCGGCACCGGCCCGCCCGGGGCGGCGGGCAGCGCTCCGCCCTACCCGGACGAGGCGATCGGCTGGTGCCGCGAGTACGAGAACGGCAAGGGCAAGCTGAAGACCAAGAACCTTGCCGACCTGAGCGCCGCTGCCGGCGGTACCGCGAAAATCCCTGGATTCTGCGCGGCCGTGCTCGGCGCCGCGGCCTCCGGTCGACCCGGCGCCGCCGGCACGCCGCAGCCGACCGACCACCCGGCTCATCCCAGCAAGCCCGCCAAGTCGCACAAGCCGAAGCCGACCCACAAATGAAGACTGCCGCCAGGTCATAAGGTTCAGATACACCTTTGCTCGATTCCGTACAGTGTCCGAAGCGCGTCGGCCATTTCCCATTGACCGCCCTTAAGGTTCCCTCATCCATTTCCAATTCCCTAGGGGGGAATCTGATGCAATCTGCGTATCGATGGCGGTCGCGGGCTTGGGGGGCACTCGCCGCCGGTCTGCTGTTCGGGGCGGCGCTTGTCACCGGTAGTACGCCGGCCAATGCGGCTTCCGCGGACAACTCGGTCGCCTCGGCGGACACCATCACGATGGTGAATGGCCAGGGACGCCAGATCGCCATCCCGCGGACGCTGGCCGCCGCCGCCAAGTCGGTGTCGTCCGCCGGCTCGGCCGGAGCGTCGGGCAAGGGTCTGGCCGCCGCGCCGGCGGTGAAGGGGGTGCAGTCGCACAGCGTGATCGGCGTGGACGACCGGGTCCAGGAGGGCGCGCCGACGGCCTATCCGTGGGAGGCGATCGCCTACCTGAGCACCAACCAGGGACAGTGCACGGGCTTCATGCTCAGCCGGGACGTGCTGGTCACCGCCGGTCACTGCGTGTACGAGGGCGGCTGGGTCACGTCCTACCGCGTGGTGCCCGGCAAGAACGGCGGCAGCGAGCCGTTCGGCTCGTGCAGCGGCGGCATCGCCGACGTGTGGACCACGTCCAACTGGATCACCACGGGCTCGCCCGACTACGACTACGGCCTGGTGAAGCTCACCTGCGACATCGGGTACACCGTCGGCTGGTTCGGCTGGTGGTACAACACGGCGGAGACGTTGACCGGGCAGTACTTCTACGTCGAGGGGTACCCGGGCGACAAGCCGTACGCGACGATGTGGTGGGACGGGGACTACGCCTCCGGCCAGTCCGCGACCCGGCTCTCGTACCCGATCGACACGTTCAACGGTGAGAGCGGTTCGCCGATCTACCACTACAATTCGGTGACCCCCGGTCTCTGCGGCGGCTGGTGCATCACCGGCATCCACACCAGTGGCGCGGTCAACAACCAGAACAGTGGCACCCGGTTCAACCCGAATGTCATGTCGTTCATCAATTACTGGATCAACCAACCGTGAGCCGTACGCCCGGCGGGGGTCTGCACCCCCGCCGGGCACCTGGCTGCCCGCCGCGGGCGCGCCGCGCGGGTGGGCCTCCTGCTGCGCTCCGGGAACGAGAACCGGTCGTGCCGCGTCCGATCGACATGACACGGCTACTCCGGCTCGGCATGGTGGGTACCCTCGCCGCGGCCGGCGCGCTCGCGGCCTGCGCGAGCCCGTCGCCCGACCGGCCGACCCCGGCGGCCAGCACGCCCGTCGCCAGCCAGCCGCCCTGGGGCACGGTCACCGGCACGGTGCGCGACGCGGATGGGCGGCCGGCCGGTCGCGCGCTCGTGGTGCCGTCCTCGGTGGACGAGCCGCCCCGGCCGATCCCCGAGATCGCGGTGTACTCCGGCCAGGACGGCAGGTACGAGTGGCGCCTGCTGCCCGGCCGGTACGCGCTGGTGTCCCGCGCGGGCAACCGCCACTCGGCCGCGGTGCCGGTGTCGGTCACCGCCGGCCAGCGGGCGACCGCGGACCTGACGCTGCCCGGCTGACCGGTCACACCTCCGCGACGGTGCCCGCGTACATCTCGTCGATCCGGTCGGCGAACGACTTCTCCACGATGCGGCGCTTCACCTTCAGCGACGGGGTCAGCTCACCGTCCTCAATGGACAGATCGCGCGGCAGGATGGTGAACTTCTTGATCGTCTCCCACCGGTTGAGCTTCGCGTTCAGCTCGGTGACGGCAGCCGTCACCAGTTCGTGCGCCTGCGCCGACGCGGCGATCTCGTGGTACGGGCGGCCGTCGAGCGGACCGCCGGCGGCCCAGGTGGCGATCGCGTCGGGGTCGAGGGTGACCAGCATCGTGCAGTAGTTGCGGGCCTGCCCGATCACCAGCACCTGCGAAACGTACGGGCACACCGCCTTGAACCGCCCCTCGATGTGCGAGGGCGCCACGTACTTGCCGCCGGACGTCTTGATCAGGTCCTTCTTCCGGTCGGTGATCTTCAGGTACCCGTCGGCACCCAGCTCACCGATGTCCCCGGTGCGGAAGAACCCGTCCTCGGTGAACGCCGCCGCGGTCTCCTCCGGCAGGTTGTGGTACCCGCGCATCACCGGAGCGCCGCGCAGCAGCACCTCGCCGTCCTGCGCGATCCGGCACTCCAGGTCGCCCAGGCGGGTGCCGACCGTGCCGATGTGCAGCTTGCCGGGGCGGTTGACGAAGTTGCCCGCGCTCGTCTCGGTGAGCCCGTACCCCTCCAGGATCGGCAGCCCGGCCGCCGCGAAGAACTGGGAGATCTCCTTGGACAGCGGCGCGGAGCCGGAGACCAGTACCCGGATGCGGCCACCCAGCCGGGCGCGCAGCTTGGCGAAGACCAGCCGGTCGGCGACCCGCCGCTGCGCGGCCAGCGCCGCCGGTACCGGCCGGCCGGCCTGCTCGTGCGCGACGGCCTGCTTGCCGATCCGGACCGCCCAGGCGAAGATCTTCGCCTTGACCGGGCTGGCCTGCGCGGCGCCGACCGCGGCGTTGTACACCTTCTCGAAGATCCGCGGTGCCGCGCACATCAGCGTCGGCCGCACCACCGCGAGGTTCGCCACGATCTGGTCCACGCGACCGTCCACATAGGTCGGGATGCCGGCGTGCGTGAAGCCGCACACCAGCGTCTTGCCGAACGAGTGGGACAGCGGCAGCCACAGGAAGTGCAGGTCCTCGGGGAGCAGCAGCTCGTTCTCGACCTGCGCGACGCCCTCCCAGCACCAGCCGCGGTGCAGCAGCTCGACGCCCTTGGGCCGCCCGGTGGTGCCGGAGGTGTAGATGAGCGTGGCCAACTGGTCCGGGCGGACCTGCGCGACGACCCGGTCGACCAGCTCGGGATCGGCGGCCAGCGCCTCGACGCCGCGCCGCTCCAGCTCCGCGAGCGAGAGGGTGCCCTCACCCGTGCCCTCGATGAGGACCACGTGGTCGAGCGTCAGGTGGGACACCTTGGCCGCCTGCGCGGGGTCCTCCGCGATCACCACGCGGGACCCCGAGTCGGCGACGATGTACGAGGCCTCGTCCGGTTCGGTCGTCGGGTACACGGTCGTGGTGGCGGCGCCGGCGCACATGATGCCGAAGTCCGTGAGCACCCACTCCAGCCGGGTGCTGGCGAGGATCGCCACCCGGTCCTCGGGTGCGACGCCGAGCCCGATCAGGCCGGCCGCGATCGCGGTGGCCCGCTGCTTGACCTGGGACCAACTCAGCCACCCGGGCTGGCCGTCGGGGCCCGGGTAACCCAGCGCGTCGCGGTCGGGCGAGGCGGCGACACGCTGGAAGAACATGTCCGGAATCGAGCGGTAGGGGATATCGGTTGCCATCGTCGTGCTCGCCTTCGGTGCCAGTGCCGCCATTTGTTACTGAAGAGTAGCGGGACTGGGTCAACTCGTCACGTCGCGGCCGCTGAAGCGGGCCCACCCGGCGCTGCCGAAGATGGCGAGGTAGGCCAGGGCGGACAGCAGGCCGGGCACGAGGCGCCCGGCGTCGACCGGGTCGCGCATCAGCTCGGCGAAGGACAGCCAGTAATGGGTGGGCAGGTACCGGTGGATCACCGACAGCTGCGGGATGGCATCCATGATCTGGCTGGCGAAGGCGAGCAGCATGACCGCGATGGTGGCCCCGATCGGCTGCTCGGTCAGCGTCGACACGAACATCCCGATCGCGCCGAAGCCGGTCAGGCAGACCGTCACGTACAGGCAGACCAGCACCAGCCGGCCGACCCCCGACCAGAACGGCAGCGTCGAACCGGACAGCGTCACCACCGGGCCGCCGCCGAACAGGACCAGCCCCAGCAGGGTGCCCACGGCCGCCACGAGCAGCGTGCAGATCAGCGCGAACACCACGATCGCGCCGAATTTGACCAGCAGCAGCCGGGTGCGGTCGACCGGTACCGACAGCAGGTAGCGCAGCGTGCCCTGGTTGGCCTCGCCGGCCACCGCGTCCCCCGCGATCGCGGCCACCGCGATCGGCAGGAACAGCGGGATCTCCAGGGTCAGCGACGCGAGCGCGACGAACAGCCCGTTGCTGGTGATGTTGCCGATGAAGCTGCCGACGTCGGAGCCGGCGGGCGGCGCGGTGACCTTGACCGCGATCGCGAGGACCACCGGCACCGCGGCCAGCACCGCCATGCCCACCCAGTTGCGCCGGCGGCCGAAGATGAGCAGCAGTTCGGAGCGGAAGAACCGGGTGGAGACCAGGGGCGGCGCGACGACACCGGCGGGTACCTCAGCCACTGACATCGAAGCCCTCCCCGGTCAGCTCGACGAACATCTCCTCCAGGTCGCTCGTGGACACCTCGAACCCGCGTACCGGCACGTCGGCGTGCACGAGCGCGGCGACCACCTTCTCCGGTGGCACCGTGGTCCCCCCGGCCGTACCGGCCTCGCCGATGACCGCCGTCACCGTCTCGCCGACCCGTTCCACGCTGGTGAGGCCGAGGTCGCCCAGGATCTTGGCGGCCGCGGCCGGCTCCGGGCTGAGCACGCGCACCCGCGGCGCGGTCTGCGCGCGCAGCGTGGCCAGCTCGCCCTGGGCGACCAGCCGGCCCAGGTGCATCACGCCCACGTGGGTGCAGATCTGCTCCACCTCGGAGAGCAGGTGCGTGGAGAGCAGGACGGTGATCCCGTCGGCGGCCAGCGCGGTGAGCAGCTGGCGTACCTCACGGGTGCCCTGCGGGTCGAGGCCGTTGGTCGGCTCGTCCAGGATCAGCAGCTCGCGGGGGCGCAGCA
Source organism: Micromonosporaceae bacterium (assembly GCA_039649115.1). Taxonomy (GTDB): domain Bacteria; phylum Actinomycetota; class Actinomycetes; order Mycobacteriales; family Micromonosporaceae; genus DATEJJ01. Next base: position 26,149 of record JBBWZQ010000286.1, read on the forward strand.
GGGCCGCGGCGATGGCCAGCCGCTGCCGCATGCCCAGCGAGAAGATGCGGTACCGCTTGCCCGCGGCGGCCAGCAGGCCCACCCGCTCCAGCGCCGCGTCCACGCGTTGCCGCTCGCTCGCCGGGTCCGTGGTCCGGTCGGCGGCGTCCAGCCGGCGCAGGTTGTCGCGCCCGGACAGGTACGGGTGGAACGCCGGCCCCTCGACCAGCGCTCCCACCCGGGGCAGCACCCGCGCGGCGCGCTGCGGCATCGGCTCGCCGAGCAGGTCGTGCCGGCCGGCGGTAGGCCGGACCAGCCCGAGCAGCAGCCGGATGCTGGTGGTCTTGCCGGACCCGTTCGGGCCGAGGAAGCCGTACACCGAACCGGCCGGAACGGCCAGGTCGACGGCGTTCACCGCGACCTGGCCGGATCCGAACCGCTTGGTCAGCCCCCTGGAGGAGATGGCCAGATCGCTCATTTGAGCGCCGCCGCGGGGTCCGCGGCCGCCGTGCGCAGCTGCTGACCGTTGACCGCACCGGCCAGTACCCGGCCGTCATCGGTGAGCAGCACGGAGAACAGCCGGCCCTGCAGCATGCGCCCGCTGCCCCAGGAGCCCTGCACCCGTGGCAGTGCGCCGAGGAAGGCGTCCATCGACCTGCTGCCGGTCGACGGACCCGAGGCCGCCTGCTGCGGCAGCCGGGCGGCGACCACCGAGGTCCAGCCCTTGCCGATCACCGCGGCCTTCGGGCGCTGGGTGGTCGCGTCCGGCGTGCCGGACTTGCTCTGCTCGGTCACCTTGGCGCCGGGCGGCGGGGTGAACGCGAACCGCTGCGCGTCCGGCCGGGTGAAGCTCACGTCGGTGAACCCGATCGTGAACGCGGGCGGCGCGTATCCCTTGGCGAAGACCTGGACCTGCAGCGGGATGTGCTTCGTGCCGTCGATCCCGATCGTCACCCGGGCCACCTGCGACCGGGTGTCCTTCGGCGCCAGCACGAGCGTGTACACGGGCCGGCCGGCCACCGTACCGGTCTGGTCCACCGACACCGCCGTGGTCGGGTCGAGCTGGGCCAGTACCTTGTCCGCCGCCTCCTGCGGCGTCTTCGGCAGGTCCGGCGCGACGGGCTGCGGCGCCTCGGGCTTGTCGCCCAGCACCGAATGCTGGGCGCTGTTGGTGGAGCTGGACCAGATCCAGACGCTGGAGCCGTTGCGGATGATGTCCGATTCGCCCAGCCCGCCGAGCAGCGCGACCCGGGCCTTGTCCGGGCCGGAGTACCAGACCCGCAGCGTGTGTGAGCCGCTGACCAGGGTGTTGAGGTTGGCGCTGCCGTCCCGGCCACCGATGCTGTCGGGCAGCGCGGGCAGGCCCAGGTCGGCCTTTTCCGTCACGGTCCCGGACACCGCGTCCAGCCGGGCGGTCTGCACGTCGACCAGCAACTGTGCCGCGCTGCGCGCCGGCAGGCTGGCCTGGGCCGTCGCGGTCAGGGTGGTCGCGATGGCTCCCCCGCTGAGCACCGCGACCAGGACCCCACCGGGTAGCACCCAGCGGACGACCGGTCGGCTCGCCATCACAGACATGTGATTGCCTCCTCTGCTGTGTTCCTGGCTCTTAGCATGCCCGTAACAAGCTGTGTCGCCACTGAGAGCTCCTGAGCGGATGCTGAGCGCGGCCGGCCGCACCTGGCCGGCGCGGCGTGCCAGTCTGGTAGCCGTGCGACTGCTGGTGGTGGAGGACGAGCCCCGGTTGGCCAAGGCGCTGGAGCGCGGGTTGGCCGCGGAGGGCTACGTGGTGGACGTCGCGGCCGACGGGGTCGCCGGGCTGGAGGCCGCCCGGCACGGCGAGTACGACGCCGTGGTCCTCGACATCATGCTGCCCCGGCTGTCCGGGTACCGGATCGTGCAGGCGCTGCGCGACGACAGCAACTGGGTACCGGTGCTCATGCTCTCCGCCAAGGACGGCGAGTACGACCAGGCGGACGGGCTGGACGCGGGCGCAGACGACTACCTGACCAAGCCGTTCTCGTTCGTCGTGCTGCTGGCCAAGCTGCGCGCCCTGCTGCGCCGGGGTGCCCCGGAGCGCCCGGCCGTGCTCGCGGTGGGCTCGCTGCGGCTGGACCCGGCCACCCGCCGGGTCAGCCGGGACACCGACGAGATCACCCTGACCGCCCGCGAGTACGCGCTGCTGGAGTACCTGATGCGGCGCAGCGACGAGGTGGTCACCAAGACCGAACTGCTCGACCACGTATGGGACGCGGGCGCCGATACCGACCCGAACGTGGTCGAGGTCTACGTCGGGTACCTGCGGCGCAAGATCGATCAGCCGTACGGGCTGCGCAGCCTGCAGACCGTGCGGGGCGCCGGGTACCGGCTGGTCGGCTGAGCGTGACGGGCTGGTTCACGCGGCTGAGCCTGCGGGCAAGGCTGATCCTGATCGGGGTCACCGGGGTGGCGGCCGCGCTGGTCCTCGGCGGTCTCCTGCTGGTGTCGGCGCTGCGCCTGGTGCTCGTGCACACCGTGGACGACGGCGCCCGGCAGACCGCCAGGAACGTCGGCCAGCTGATCGACGCGGGCAGCCTGCCCGACCCGATACCCACGGCTGGCGCCCAGTACGTCCAGGTTCTCGACGACCGGTCCGCGGTGCGGGCCGCCTCGATCGGCGCGGACCGGATGGCCCCGCTGCTCACCGCGGCGGAGTTGCGCCAGGCCCGGGCCGGCCGGGTGGTCGTCGTGGGCGGCGAGCGGCTCGGGCTCGGCGGCGAGCTGCACGTCGTCGCGATCGCGGCCGGCTTCGGCACCGGCTCGCGGACCGTGGTGGTCGCGGCACCGGTACGCGAGGTGGGGCAGAGCCTGGCGACGGTACGCACGGCCATGCTCATCGCCGGCCCGCTCCTGCTCGGCGTGCTCGCGGTGCTGGCCTGGCGGGTGGTCGGCTGGACCCTGCGCCCGGTCGAGGAGCTGCGCGCCGGTGCCGAGGAGATCAGCGCCAGCCACTCCGGCCGGCTGCCGGTGCCGGCCGGCGACGACGAGGTGCACCGGCTCGCCGTGACGCTCAACCGGATGCTCGACCGGCTGGAGTCCGCCCGGGTGCGCCAGCGCGTCTTCGTCGCCGACGCGGCCCACGAGCTGCGCAGCCCGATCGCCTCGCTGCGCACCCAGCTGGAGGTGGCCGACCACCTCGGCGAGCCGGCACCCACCCCGGACCTGCGCGCCGAGGTGGATCGGCTGGCCCGGCTGGTCGACGACCTGCTCCTGCTCGCCCGCGCCGACGAGGGTGACCCGGCGCTGCGCCGGCGCGAGCCGGTCGAGCTGACCGGGTTGCTGACCGAGGCGGCGGGCGCCTGCGCGGGGGCCCGCGTCGAGGTCGTCCCGCCGCCCGAAAATCCACAATGGACCACCGGCGATCCGGTCGCGCTGCGCCGGGCCGTCGACAACCTGCTCAGCAACGCCTGCCGGCACGCGACCACCCGGGTCGTCCTGGACGTGCGGCGGGTGGGCCAGCGGGTGCTGGTGACGGTCGTCGACGACGGGCCCGGCATCCCGGCGGCGGACCGGCAGCGGGTCTTCGACCGGTTCACCCGGCTGGACGACGCGCGGGCGCGCGACGGCGGTGGTACCGGCCTGGGCCTCGCGATCGTCCGGGAGCTGGTACGCCTGCATGGCGGTGGCGTGCACCTCGCCGACGCCGGACCCGGCCTGCGGGTGACGCTCAACCTGCCCGCCGCCGACTCACCCGACACCGACCCGCCCGACCCCGCGGGCCCGCCCGACCCCGCAGCCGATGCCGACCCCGCGGGCGACGCCGAACCCGCGGGCGTGGCCAGCCCCGCGGGTGAGACCGACCCCGCGGGCGATGCCGACCCCGCGGGCGTGGCCAGCCCCGCGGGTGAGACCGGAGCCTAGCCGCGTTCAGACGCCCAGGCGCTTGGTCCGCAGCTGCTCCACCAGCTCCTCGGGCCCGGTCAGCTTGACCTCCGCGGCGCGCTGCCGGCCGGCGAGGAAGAGCGTCAGCTCACCCGGATCGCCGGTCACCCGCAGCTCCGGACCGCCGGCGCCGGCGCGCAGCTTGCCGTAGTCCGGCGCGTTGATCACGATCGACGCCGGGAACCGGCGCAGCGCGAACCGGACCGCGGTGCGCGACCTGACCCACAGGGCGAGGCCGAGCTGGCGCGGCAACGGCCGGGCCCGCCAGGTGGGCTGGCCGCGCCGCACGTCCTCGTGGTGTATGAAGAACTCCTGCGTGTTGACCAGGCGGTCGACCGGTCCGAACCCGGCCATGGACAGCCGGGGCGGGTGGCGGAGCAGCTCCACCAGCTCGTCGAACGGCTTGGTGGCCAGCGCGGCCTGCACCTTCGCCGTGCGCCCCGCCAGCGGCCTGAGCACGATGCCGGCGGCGGCGTCCGGCCGGCGGTCCCGCAGGACCACGTGTGCGGCGAGGTCCCGGGTTGTCCAGCCTTCGCACAGCGTGGGCTGGTCGGGACCCAGTTCGGCGAGCGTGTCGCCGAGCGCCGTTCGCTCCGTACGGGCGAAGTTGTCCGCGTCGATGCCGGTCACGGCTGGATGCTAACCGGCCGGACGCGGCTTACCCAACCCGAACCTTCCGGCGTGCGGATTCCTTGCAGAGGGCGGCCAACCTTGCGGGCGTCGTACACCACACATGGAGGTTGGATGAAGCGCGCACTCGCGCTGGCCGCGGCGGTCGCGGCCGTCGTATTGATCTTGTCCGGCTGTGGCCGGCACCCCCTGCGCCGGGCCGGCCAGGTCGGGACCGGCGGCGCCGCACCGGCCGCCACGCCCGCGACCGCGCCGGCCGCCCCGGCCGGCGTCGAGCCGGATCTGTCCACACTGGACCGTGAGCTGTCCATTGTAGATTCACAGCTGGCACAGGCCGACCAGGCCGCGGACTCGGACGACTAAAGGGGTACCGGTGAAGATCTCCACAAGGTTCGCCCTCGCGGTACCGGTGCTGCTGCTCGCCGTCGCGGCCGCCACCCCGGCGCAGGCCGCCAGCCCGGCGCCGCGCACCCTGGCCGGCGAGAAGGTGGTGGCCCGGGCGCGCATCGACGGGCGGCTGCACACCCTCGCCGCGCTCAAGACCGCGATCGGCGCGGCGACCAACCTGACCAGTGGCCACCGCGCCACCCTCGCCGGCCTGCTCAGCACCGACGTGTCCGGGTTGACCGGGCTGCGCGCCAAGGTCGACGGCGAGCAGTCGATCGACGCCGTCCGCGCCGACGAGCGCAGCATGGTCGTCGACTACCGGATCTACCTGCTGGTGGTGCGGAAGGTCCGGCTGGCCATCGCCGCCGACGCGGAGACCGCCGCGATCGCCAAGCTGGGCGGCGTGCACGACACGCTGGCCGCCGCGGTGGCCAGGGCGCAGTCGCAGGGCAGGGACGTCTCGGCGGAGCAGGCCGAGCTGACCGACATGGCCGATCAGCGGGCCGCGGCCGGCTCAGCCCTCGCCGGCAAGGTGGACGCCCTGCTCGCTGTGCTGCCCGGCCCCGACGCGGCCGCGCTGGCGGCCGCGGTCGGCCCGGTGCGCGCCGCGGTCCGTGCCGCCCGCCAGGACCTGCGCAAAGGTGTCGCGGACGCCCGCCAGATCCGCCAGCAGCTCAGCTGAGTCGGTAATGCTGTGGCCGTCGTCTCGGCAACCGTGGTTGGCTTGACTTCGAGTGCACTCGAAGGGGGAGGCTGAGCCACGTGAGTCACATCGGGGCAGGGGCGACGGTCAGCGAGGCGGCGGCGAAGGTCGGCCTCAGCGTGCACACGCTGCGCTGGTACGAGCAGGAAGGGCTGGTCGAGCCGGTCGGGCGGGACACCGCGGGCCGGCGCCGGTACAGCGACGGGGAGCTGGACTGGCTGGTGCTGCTGACCAAGCTGCGCTCGACCGGCATGCCGGTGCGCGACATGCGCCGGTACGCCGAGCTCGCGCGGCTCGGGGACGGGACGGTCGGGCAGCGGCTGCGGCTGTTCCAGGAGCATCGCGAGCGGGTGCTGCGGCGCATCGCCGAGCTCCAGCGTGACCTGGAGGCGATCGAGTACAAGATCGAGATCTACGGTCAGATGGGGTGCGAGTATGAGGCAACGTCAACTGGGTAAGGGTGGCCCGAGCGTGCCGGCGATCGGGTTGGGCTGCATGGGCATGAGCTTCGCGTACGGGGAGCGCGACGACGACGAGTCGGCACGCACCCTGCACCGCGCGCTCGACCTGGGCGTGACCCTGCTCGACACCGCCGACGTGTACGGCATGGGCCACAACGAGCAGCTGATCGGCCGGGTACTGGCGCAGCGGCGGGACGAGTTCACGCTCGCCACCAAGTTCGGCATCCGCACGCCAGGGGACAGCCCGCGCACCGACGTCCCGGGGACCTACGTCGACACCTCGCCCGGGTACCTGCGGCAGGCCTGTGACGCCTCGCTGTCCCGGCTGGGCTTCGACGCGATCGACCTGTACTACGCCCACCGGCGCAGCCCGGCGGTACCCGTCGAGGACACCGTGGCCGCCATGGCCGACCTGGTGTCCGCCGGGAAGGTCCGCCACCTCGGGCTGTCCGAGGTGAGCCCGGCGACCCTGCGGGCCGCGCACGCGGTGCACCCGATCGCCGCGGTACAGATGGAGTATTCGCTGTTCAGCCGCGATGTCGAGGCGGAGATGCTGGACACCTGCCGGGAGCTGGGGGTGGCCCTGGTCGCCTACTCGCCGGTGGGCCGCGGCCTGCTGACCGGCGCCATCACCGACACGTCGGCCCTGGTGGAGAGCGACTACCGGCGCACGGCGCCCCGGTTCACCGAGGAGAATCTCGCGGCCAACCTGCGCCTCGTCGAGGCGGTACGGGCGGTGGCCGCGGAACTGGGCGCCACCCCGGCACAGGCGGCACTGGCCTGGCTGCTGGCCCGCGACGAGCTGATCATCCCGATCCCGGGTACCAAGCGCGTCCGGTACCTGGAGGAGAACACCGCCGCCGCCGACATCGCGCTGACTCCGGAGCAGTTGGCGCGGATCGAGGCCGCGGCACCGGCCACCGCGGTGGCCGGCCAGCGGTACCCCGAGCGGGCCATGGACCTGGTCGGCCACTAGCACGGCGGTCGTGGTCCTGGCCTACCGCGAGGACTGGCGGGCGGGCAGGACCGCGACCATGACCACCAGTGCGGTGAGCGCGAACGTGATCGGGTAGCCGGTCTGCCCGGCGAGCACGCCCGCGCCGGCCGCGCCCAGGCCCAGTCCGGTGTCGAACGCGAGGTTCCACACCGCGCTGACGGTGCCGTAGCCGGAGCTCGGCACCCGGTCGAGCATCAGCGCCAGGCTGGCGTTCTGGGCGACGCCGAAGCCCGCACCGAAGACGACCATCCCGAGCAGCACCGCGACCGGGCTGCCGGTGAGCACGAGCGCGAGCATGCCGAGCGCGGTGGCGAGGATCCCGGGCACCAGCAGCGCGGCCGGGCCGTGCCGGTCGCCGTGCCGCCCGGCCCACCAGCGGGTGACGGTGGCCGCCGCGGCCTGGGCGAGCAGCGCCGCCGCGGCGAGGTTGCCGGCGGACCGGGTGACCGCGAGCGGCAGGAAAGTGACCACGACGCCGGCCGCCATCGCGGTGGCCAGGAAGGCCGTCGACGGCCGGAGCAGGGCCGGACGGCGCAGCCCGGCCAGGATGCCGACCGGCGCCTCGGTCTCGGGCTGGCGGCCCGGCAGGCCGGCGGCGACCAGCAACCCGGCGAGCGCGGTCACCGCACCAGCGACGAACACGGGCGGGTACCCGGCGTGCCCGGCCAGCCACACGCCGAGCGGCAGGCCCACGATCGACGGCACCCCGACGACGATGCCGTACAGGCCCAGGCCCTCGCCGCGGCGCTCGCTCGGCACGAGGGAGGCCACCAGCGCGCTGCCCACGACCGCGGTGATCGCGAAGCCCAGGCCGCGCACGAGGCAGACCGCCACGATCGCGACCAGGCTCGACGACACCGCCAGAACCAGCGCCGGAGCCCCGAGCAGCAACAGGCCCACCGCGAACACCAGCCGGTACCCGAACCTCGCCAGCAGCCGCGCCGTGGCGAGTTCGGCGGCCACGGTGGCGAACATCAGCGCGCCGGTCGCCAGCCCGGCGCCGGCGCCGTCCGCACCCGACGAGTCGGCGTACAGCGGGACCGCCGACAGCAGCAGGTAGAAGCTGGCCGACGCGCCGAAGGTCGAGATGAAGAACAGCACCAGGGCGCGGTTGAGCAGCCTCGGCCGGGCGGCGGGGGCCGCATGCTGTTCGTCTGGCGAAATCATCGTCACCGCGCTCATCGTCGTCTCCCTTGCCAACCATTCCGATGCACGGAACGCTACGAGGGATCCGGTCCGCTGCTGAGGTCCAATTCCGTGGCCGTTGAGTGGACCGGTTTGGGTCCGGGACTGCTCCTGCGGCTGGACCGGGATCCCGCGGCAGCGCCGCGCCCCGCGACGTGGTCGCCGCCTGCCTGCGCCGCGTCCGCCGCGCCGCGGCAGATCCAGACCAGGTGGTCGTGCGCACCGGGTCCGCGCAGGGCATCGGCCTGGTCCTGCGCGCGCCCGCCCATGAGGGGGTACGCGCGGCGATCGGCTTCGGATACGTCACCGAGAGCGCCATCCGCAGTGGCATCGCCACGGTCGGCGACCTGCTGCCCGGCTGGCTGTCGCCGGTCAGTTGTCGCGGGACGGCTGGAGCAGGGACTCGGTCACCTCGCGCAGCCGGGCACGGAACGCCGGATCGGATGCCTGATCGAGCGCCCGCGCCGGCCGTGTGCCGTTGAAGTACTGGCCGGTCACGCCGTCCAACTCCGGGTCGGCGACCAGGCGCAGCGTCGCCCGCAGCCCCTGCTCCAGCGGGTCCATGGTGCCGTACTCCGCCTCCCGTACCATCGCCGTCGGCATGAGCGAGGCCGGGTGCAGGCAGTTCACCGTGACGCCGGTACCGGCCAGCTCGCCGGCGAGGTCGAACGTGTGCGCGATCAGCGCCAGCTTGGCGCGGCGATAGGCTTCGACCCCGTCGTACCCGTGCTCCATCATCAGGTCGTCGAGGTCCACCGGCCGCTGCCCCACCGACGCGACGTTGACGACGCGGGCGGGTGTGGAGCGGCGCAGCACCGGCAGCAGGAGCCTGGTCAACAGGTACGGCGCCAGGTAGTCCACCGCGAACCGCAGCTCGTACCCGTCCTTGGACAGCTCCCGTGCCGCGCCGGGCCGGCCGAACCCCACGCCGGCGTTGTTGACGAGAACGTCCAACCGGGAGCTGCCTCCGGTCACCTCAGCCGCGAGCCGCCGTACCTCGTCAAGAGACGACAGGTCCGCCCGGATCGCCTGCGCGCCGGTCTCTCCCGCGACCGCCGCCAGCCGCCCGGCGTCCCGCCCGTGCACGATGAGCTGGTGTCCGGCGCCAGCAAGATGGTAGGCGAGCGCCCGCCCCAACCCATCAGACGCCCCCGTGATCAGAATATGCGCCACACCGACAGTCTCCCCCGTGGATCGTGGTCGCTGGTACCCGCTCCAGCGGGTACCAG
>JBBWZQ010000300.1:0-2878 GCA_039649115.1 Micromonosporaceae bacterium
GCCGTGAACCAGAGCGGGATGCGGCTGCTGCTGGCCGCGTCCAGCTTCAAGACCAGCGCCTACCGCGCGATGGTCGAGGAGGTGCGCGGCCAGTGCCCCGACCTGAATCGGGTCGTGTACGTCGACACCGACGACTTCGCCGAGCTGGTCGCCGGGGGGCGGGACCTGCCCGGGGACACCGTCGCCCGGCGGATGGCGGAGCTGTCGCCCGACGACCCGATCAACATCCAGTACACCTCCGGCACCACCGGCTACCCCAAGGGCGCGACGCTCAGCCACCGCAACATCCTCAACAACGGCTTCTTCACGACCGAGCTGATCAACCTCACCGAGCAGGACCGGCTCTGCATCCCGGTCCCCTTCTACCATTGCTTCGGCATGGTGATGGCGAACCTCGGCTGCACCAGCCACGGCGCCACGATGGTGATCCCGGCGCCCGGCTTCGACCCGGAGATCACGCTGCGCACGATCGCGGCGGAGCGGTGCACGGGCGTGTACGGCGTCCCGACGATGTTCATCGCGATGCAGAACCACCCGTCTTATCGCGAGCACGACCTGTCCACGCTGCGCACCGGGATCATGGCCGGCTCGATCTGCCCGGTCGAGGTGATGAAGCGCTGTGTCAACGACATGAACATGGCGGAGGTCTCGATCGCCTACGGGATGACCGAGACCAGCCCGGTGTCCTGCCAGACCCGCGCGGACGACGACCTCGACCGTCGTACCGCCACCATCGGCCGGGTCCACCCGCACGTCGAGATCAAGATCGTGGACCCGGTGACGCGGGAGACCGTCGAGCGCGGCCGGACCGGGGAGTTCTGCACCCGCGGCTACTCGGTGATGCTCGGCTACTGGGACGACGAGCAGAAGACCCGCGAGGCGATCGACGAGGACGGCTGGATGCACACCGGCGACCTCGCCGAGATGCGCGAGGACGGGTACTGCAACATCGTCGGCCGGATCAAGGACATGGTGATCCGCGGCGGCGAGAACATCTACCCCCGCGAGATCGAGGAGTTCCTGTACCAGCACCCCGAGATCGAGGACGTGCAGGTGATCGGCGTCCCGGACGATCGGTACGGCGAGGAGCTCTGCGCCTGGATCAAGCTGCGCGCGGGCGCCGAGCCCCTGGACGCCGACGCGGTGCGCGCCTTCGCCACCGGCAAGCTCGCGCACTACAAGATCCCGCGCTACGTGCTCGTCGTGGACGAGTTCCCGATGACCGTCACCGGGAAGATCCGCAAGGTCCAGATGCGCGAGGAGACCGCGAAGGCGCTGGGCCTCTGACGCCGAGGCGGCGCAGTTTGCCCGCCGGAGCACGCCGACTCGGCGCAGTTTGCCTGGGGGAGCACGCCGAGTGGGCGCAGTTTGCCCGCCGTCGAGGCGGGGCGATGCGACAGCAGCGATCTCACGTCACCAGATGACGTGAGATCACCGCCATCACGGGTGCTGTGCGCTATCCACGCTGACCGGCCGGCCGCCGGGCCGCGCCTCTCGGCGGTCCCTCCGGGGCAAACTGCGCCGACTCGGCGTTCCCTCCGGGGCAAACTGCGCCGACTCGGGGTCAGCGGGCGACGAGCACCGGGATCCGCGCGTGCGTCCCGTTGGCGCCGCGCCAGGTCACCCAGCCGTCGTCGAGGGGCTGGACGGAGGCGTCCCGGCTGACCCGGACCGTGAACCGGGCGCTCTCGCCCGGACCCAGGCGTACCGCGGCCGGGCTCACCGACACCGCATGCCGGGTGAACCCGTGCGCGGACGAGGAGAAGTACATCGCCTTGCGGCCGACGTTCGTGATCGTCCGGGTCTGCGAGATCTGGTCGTCGCCGAGCAGGAGTGACGCGGTGTTGAGCCGGTCGTGCGGGAGCCTGCCGGTCAGCCACTCGCGGTAGTCGCCGGTCGGCACGACGTACGCCACCCCCGGCGAGCCCGCATGCCCCGGGCGCACCCGGCCGGCCCCCTGGCGCAGCACCGAGCCGGCGCCGGCGACCGGCGCCGCCGTCGTCGCCAGCGCGGAGCGCACCACGCTGGCCGGCCAGCCGTGCCGCGAGAGCAGGAGGGCCGCGGTGCCGCTGGTGTACGCCGTCGCCGCGGACGTCCCGGACACGAAGTCCCAGCGGGTCGCGCCGAGGGAGGGCGGCACGGCGCCGAGCACGCCGGTGCCGGGCGCGACCACGTCGGGCTTCAGCACGCCGGCGGCCGGGTCGCCGCCGGCCGACCAGCGGGTGACGCGGGCGGGGGTGCGCTCGGTCCCGATCGGCCGCAGCGTGGCCCGCGCGTGGGGGTGGTCGGCCAGCCAGCGCCGCAGCGCGGCCCCGTCGGCCTGGTCGAGGTGCACGGTTGGGACGCTGTGGAAGTCGGCGGCGACCGATCCGTGGGTCGTGTTGACGAGCACCATCCCGACGCCGTCGGCCTCGCGCACGGCCGCGGACTTGTCGACCCGCCCGATGCCGCCGCGCGCGCACACGACGATCGCGCCGGCGACCCGGGCCGCGTCGAGGCTGCCGGGGGCGCACACGCGGGCTTGGGCCCGGCTCGTGCCGGGGGCGGCGACGAGCGCGCCCCGCACCACGCGCGCCGGTCCGGTGCCGCGGGTCGAGGCCATCGCACCGGTCACTGCGCCGTGCGCGCCCAGCCGTACCTCGCCCCGGCGGGCGACCCCCGTGGTGCCACCCACGGTGGTGACCCAGGGGCTGGCGTGGGCCGCGAACGCGCGGTTCCCGGCGTTGCCGGCGGCCGCGACGACCACCACGTCGGCCTCGGCGGCCCCGAGCAGCGCGCGCTCCACCGTGTCGAAGCCGGCCGGGCCGCCCACGCTGAGGTTGAGGACGTCGACGCCGTCGCGGGTCGCCTGGTCGATCGCGGTGACGAGGTCGGCGGT
>JBBWZQ010000309.1:0-24717 GCA_039649115.1 Micromonosporaceae bacterium
ACGTGCTGCTGCTCGCCGTGGCCGGCGGCCAGGTGACCGTCAACCAGCTATTCCCGGACGCTGAGGAACCGGTGGACGAGTGGCGCCAATGCACCCAGCGCTGGCAAGCGGCCGTCGACGGCGACAGGTTAGGTGAGATGCCCTCACGCCGAAGGTGAGGTCGTCCGCTGTCGCGCCAACCCATACGACGACGAACACGCCCCGCACGAACGCCGCCCCGACCCTCGCCGGTGTGCGCGCGATCCGCCCCCGTCCTCGGGAACACCGGATCGCGGCCTCGACAGTGTGTTGCTCCACCGCCTCGGCCTCGACCGGGCGAAGCCGGCAGCCACACGGGCTGCGATACGCCCGGGCGCCTTCCACCGTCTCCAGAGGGCAAAGTCGCTGTCCGCATCCACCGCAGGTCAGCAGGCCGCGCACGATGAACGGATCGCCGGGCAGCGCGGCCGGCATGGTGGGATCCGCCACCGCCGGCTGCGCTACTCGGTCCGGCCACGCCGACGAGGGGCGGCGGTCGCGGCCGGACGATCGTGATCGCGGGATTGACCGCCGCGTGCCGGCCGCGCGATCGGGCTATGTGGCCTGTCCGGCCTCCCCGGCATGGCCATGGCCGGCCGGTGTCGGCACTGCACCGAACTAGCGGGTGCTGGTCCGCTCAAGGCCGCCTGAGCCAAGACGAACCTGGTATGAGCGGCGAGCGACTGCGCCACGACATCTCCCCGGTCAACCCAACAGGGCGGCACCGGGACGGACGGGTCTGCTCCTCGTCCGCCCCAGGCCCTGGATGCGAAGGCCAACCGCAGGGCCGACCCGGCCCGGACCGCAACGACGGGTGACCAAGGGCCGCCATGCGCGTTACTGTTCGGGTTGCGGATAGCTAATTCCTCGCGAGCAGATGTCGACCAGAGTCGACGGATGGCGCTGACAAATCATTGACATCACGCTCAGTAATATTGGCGTGGCAGGTCAATGCCCACCACGGCTGTTGGCTAGGCTGCTGCGCCGTGGGCGTAGATACAGGCCAGGTCAGCGGTGAGCGATTGGACGTTCAGGAAGTCGAGGTGAAATACCGGGTCCTTGACGTGGAGGCACTGATCGCGGTGCTCGCGGCACGGCACGTGCGCCTGTCCGCGCCGTTCCGGCAGGACGACCAGGCGTACGCCCCGGCTGGCTGGCAGTACGGTCAGCCCAAGGTGAACGTGCCGTTCGCTCGCCTACGGACCCAGGACGGCCGGCACCTGTTCACGGTCAAGAAGCCAGTGGCGAACGAGATGGCCTGCCTGGAATATGAATCCGCCGTCGCTGACCGGGACCAGATGCACGCCGCGCTCACCGCGATGGGGTTCTACCCCACGGTCCGCATCGTCAAGACGCGACGCACCGCAGTCTTGAGCGACCTGTCGCTATGTCTCGATGATGTCGAGCAGGTCGGACTCTTCCTGGAGGTCGAACAACTCATCGCCCGCGGCGGGTCTGGGGATGCCGCCCAACAGCGCCTCGATGCGTTCGTGCAGTCCCTGGGCGTGCCCTTGCAGCGGACCACCGATACCTACGACTCGCTGATCAACGCCGCGCAGTCCCCGTCTCCGGCAGCCTGGTCAGAAGAGGCGACCGGCTGACCCGATCCGCTCCGTCTCCACAGTCAACTGAGAACCCGCGGTATACCGAGGTTCAGCACGACAGCGGCGTGGTCGGACAGCCGCCACCCCAGAGATCCACACCGATCGGTCAGTGTCCGAGCGCGTACAACTGCCCGTTGTTCTGAGCGTAGATGCGGCCCACGGAGTCGATGGCGGTGGGCGTGTACGCTTCCGCGATGGTCTTGCCTAGGAAGATGTGTTCGATCTCGTTGCCCTGCCGGTCCACGACGTAGAGGTTCCCGTCCTCGTTGAGACCGTAAAACGTACCATCGCGGTCGAAGGCCGGCGAGCTGATGCACCACTCGAAGCCATTCGGATGCTGCCCGTCATCGACACACGTGATGGTGTTGTCCGGCTCGCGCTGGCAGGTTCGCGTCGAGGTGTTGGTGAGCCGCCACTCGACCCGCAAACCGGCATCCAGGCTGGCGAGGTGGTACGGCCCGTTGGTCAGGTACTGGTTGTCCTTCGTGATGAGCGAGTAGGTGTGGTCATGCGGGTACACCGGTGGTGTGATGCCCTCACCGAAGTCGAACGAGCCGGCGAACTGGCCAGCCGCGTCGAACTTCAACAGATGTCCCCGGAAACCGTTGTACTGGGTGTACGCACCGAATACGACACCGCCGTCTGGCAGCGCCACGGGTGAACCGGAGTTGAAGTCCGGCGACTCACCTGCCGGTTGCATGTTGGTGGCCGGGTCGACGCCGGCTTTCGTCCCCTCGCGACAGTCGAACGTTCCGGTGCCGTACGGGGCGAGCACGCCACAGCCGTCGTTGAGTAGACCACGCATCGAGCTGGCCCATTTCAGGGTGAGATCGGGTCGCAACGCGATCACGTACGCATAGTTGGAGACGTGGGAGAACTGCGCGCGGCTGGTGGTGAAGATGGTGCCGTCCAAGCCGATGGCCGGGGCGACATTGCTGCCCGCTCGCTGGGACAGGCAGGGGAACCGCGGTGGCAGCGTCGGTGAGCCGTCGGGCTGGGGCGCGGGCGGCCACGGCCGGGCCGGTTGCGGCGACAGGTCCGCGAACGAGCCATAACACGAATCCGTCGGCCTGGGCGCGCCAGGGATCAGCGTGCGGTAGTCAACCATCTGAATCGCGCCGCGGGCAGGCACCTTCACCAACCAGCTGTGCGCGTCCGGCGGCTCCAGCTTCACCACGTTGTAGTACACGTTGCCCGCGTCGTCCACGGTCAGGCCGCCGGAGACGTACGTGGACCCGTCGACGACGTCCCCGAATGGGTTGATCCGCCGGATGGCCCCACCGCTGAGCTTGTCGACCTGGAAGACGGTCCCCCCGGCGCCGGGCACGTACAGGAAGCGTCCGGCCATCGCCGACTGGAACAGGCCATCGCGCGTACCGGGCAAGGGCTTGTAGTCAGACGTGAACGTCCATCGGGGCGCCAACTGACCGTCTTGCCACCGCAGCCCGCGCAGCGTCCAGATCTGCTGGTTGATCGAGTCGAATCCGCACGGCGCGGGTTGCCCTGAGCCAGGCGGGTCGCACGAGACGTACTTGCCGGCCTTCTGCAACATGAACACGCCGCCGTCGCTGTCCAACAGCGGTGCGGGGTAGCGGACCGCGAGAGCGCCGCCGTTCTCGGCCGCTTCCTGGCCAGCGAACGGGTCCACCACCATCTGGGTCAACAGCCGTAGCCCCTGCTGGCCCGCCACGCAGCTGAGCCCGTTGTGCGCGGGACCCTGAGCCCACTGTGTCCAGTCGCAGGTTATCGGTCGTAGGTCATCGGCATGCGCCATCGTGGGGAGCATGCCCAGAACGAGCGCGCAGGCCACTGCTGTCGCAGTTCTGACGCGCATTACCGTGCTCCTCCTCCGCCGCAACGGCACACGACGCCGCGGCAGGAGGACCGGCATGATGTTCATCGGCTTCCTCTCATTCCGGAAGGGACCGCCGCAGCACGGCGGCGACGGCCAGCGACGTGGTCACCACCGGCGCGGCCAATGAGGCGGACACCGGTGCCGCGACCCCCAGCATGGCCAACCCTGTCGCACGCACGCCCGCTGAGTTGCGCCACGTTGACCGGAAACGTTTGTTCATCGTCGGTTTCCTCCCTGTCCGGCCGGTGCTCCCCGCTTCGCGTTGCTGCCATTCCGACCGCAAGTGTCGGCTCGGTCGTCCGGGCGTCGCATCGGGAGTTCCCTCCCATCTTTCGCAGATGATCTCCCCATATTCTGGGGCTCATCGCGCCGCAGGACAGCCTGCAGTCATGGAACTTGGCGGGCGGCCGGGCCCCGCTGCCGGTGGTGATCCGCGATGAGTTACACGGTCGTGGTCAGTCGGCTAGCCGACCACATTTGCCGGCGGTGCGAGCTACCCCGGAGACTGTTCCCATGCCGCTGCTAGAGCGAGAGTCTGCGATGGCGTCGCTGGTGGAGTACGCACGCGAGGCGTATGCCGGCGAGGGCCGGCTGGTGCTCGTGTCCGGCGAGGCGGGTATCGGCAAGTCGAGTGTGGTCGAGGAAGTTGCCGCCCGTCTGGCGATGGAGCTGCCCGCCGCCCGCTGGGCGTGGGGCATGTGCGATGGCCTGTTCACGCCGCGTCCGCTCGGCCCGCTGTTCGACGTCGCGGACGAGCTCGGCGGCGAGCTGCTGCGGCTGTGCCGGGCCCAGGCACCGCGAGACGAATTGTTCACCGCGCTGCTGCGCCAGGCGAGCGTGCCCGGGCGGCTCAACGTCATCGTGGTGGAGGATCTGCACTGGGCCGATGACGCGACCATCGACCTGGTGCGATTCCTGGGCCGCCGGCTGCGCAGCCTCGCGGTGCTGTTCATTGTGACCTACCGCGATGACGGTCTGGCACCTGAAGATCCGCTGCGCATCGCGCTCGGCGACCTCAGCATGCAGCGCTGGACCCGGCGGATCGGGCTCGCGCCGCTGTCGCCGCGGGCGGTCGGACTGTTGGCCGGCGATACCGGGTTGGAACCCACGGCGCTGCACCGGCTGACCGGCGGCAACCCGTTCTTCGTCACCGAGGTGGTGCGCTCAGGTGCCGCCGCGGTTCCCGAGTCGGCGCGCGACGCCGTGTTGGCCCGAGTCGCCGTGCTGGGCGGCGCCGCTCGCGAGGTGCTGGATGTCGCGGCGCTCGTCGGTGCCCGGCTGGACCCCGGGCTGCTGACGTCGGTGGCCGACGGGCCACCGGAGGCGCTGGACGAGTTGGTGACCTCTGGCCTGTTGGTCGGCGACGGCACGGGGCTGCGGTTCCGGCACGAGCTGGCCCGGCTGGCCGTCGAGCAGGCGATTGCGGCGCACCAGACCGGTGGCATCCATGCGCGGATCCTCACCGGCCTGCGCGCGGCTGGCGGCGACGACGACGCGGGCATGGCCTACCACGCTGAGGGCGCCGGCGACGCCACCGCGGTGCTGGAGTTCGCGGTGCGCGCGGCCAGGCGGGCGGCAGAGTTGGCCTCGCACCGGGAGGCCGGCGCGCAGTACCAGCGGGCCCTACGCTTCGCTGGCGGGCTCAGCCTGGTGGAACAGGCGCAGCTGCACGACGCGCTGACGTTCGAACTGTCCCTTGTGGACCGCTGGGAGGAGGCCGCCGACGCGGCTCGGCACGCCGGCGAGCTGTGGCACGCGGCGGGCGACCGGCGGCGCGAGGGGGCAACGCTGCGGCTGCTGTCGGCGGCGATGACGAGCCTGTGCCGCGGCGACGAGGCGCTCGCCGCGGCCGAGCGGGCCGTGGCGACGCTGGACCCGCTCGGTCCCAGCCCCGAGCTCGCCTGGGCGTACTCGAACCTCGCCGCACAGTTCATGCTGACCAACCGCGACACCGAGGCGTACGACCTGGCCGAGCGCGCCTATGCGGTGGCCGATGCGCTGGGGCTGCACGAGGTGCGCGGCGACGCGCTCATCACGCGGGCCGGCTCGGTGCGGGCGACGAACCGGGCGTGGCCGGACGCCGGCCTCAAGCAGGCGCTGGAGATCGCGCTGGAGCACGGGCTGCATGAGCAGGCCGGGCGCGCGTACACGAACCTGCACGGCCTGCTGTGCGACGAGCGCCGCCACGCCGAGGCCGAGCCGTACTACCTGGCGGGCGTCGCGTACTGCGACGAGCACGACGCGACGACCTTCGGCACCTCCCTGCGCGGCGAGCGGGCCAATACGCTGGTCCGGACCGGCCGCTGGGACGAGGCCGCCGCGATCTGCCAGCGGCTGCTCGACCACGCCCGGGCGTCGCCGATCAACACGATCACGCCCCTGGCGAACCTGGGCATCCTGCACGCCCGCCGCGGCACCGGCGACGCCCTGCGACACCTCGACGAGGCGGTCGACGCGGCCGACGGGTCCGCCGAGCCACAGTGCATCATGCGGGTGCGCCTGCTGCGGGCCGAGGCACACTGGCTGGCAGGCCGCCTCGACGACGCCCGCGCCGACGCCGAGTGCGCCGACGACGTGGCGGACGGCAGCCACGCCTGGATCCGCGGCGCCGTCGCGGACTGGCTGCGCCGCACCGACTCCGACAGGCCGCCGCGCGGCGCGGTCGCGGAGCCCTACCGGCTGGGGCTCGACGGCGACTGGGCCGGCGCGGCACGGCACTGGCTGGACCTCGGCTGCGCCTACGAGGCGGCGTTGGCCCTGCTCGACGCCGACGACGAGGACGCCCTGCGGCGGGCGGTGAGCATCCTCACCGAACTGGGTGCGGCCGCCACCGCCCGAGTCGCCCGCCACCACCTACGCAGCCGCGGCGTGCGGTCCATCCCGGTCGGCCCGCGCACGGCCACCCGCGCCCACCCGCTCGGCCTGACCCGCCGGGAGCACGAGGTCCTCGACCTCATCTGCGCGGGGTACACCAATGCCGAGATCGCCAGACGGCTGGTCATCGCCGTCAAGACCGTAGACCACCACGTTTCCGCGGTACTGGCCAAGCTCGGCGCATCCACTCGCACGATCGCCGCCGCAGAAGCCGCCCGGCTCGGGCTGGTCGAGACCGGCCGGCGCTGACCTTCAGGCACCCCCTCAGCTGCCTGAAGGCCAGCCGGCCGCACTGCTACCCGCACCGAGCCGCAACCGTCCCGGGTGACGACGATGCCGTCGGTCTTCTGATATTGGATGCTGGTGTTCACCAACACGGTGAGGCCGACGTTCCTGGTGGCGGCCGTGGCCTCGGCCTGCTCGACCGCCCCGTCAGCCGACTGCGCAGAAGGCGGTGGTCCTCGGCATCGGGGTGTAGGCCGTCGTGTTGTCGAATACGTTCGACGTGGACGGGTTGCTGCCCACGGCGATGGGCTGTCCGGTGTCGAAGCATGTCTCGGCCTGGTAGTCCCAGACGGTGTGTGAGACACCGTGGTTGAACAGGATCTGGAATCGGTCGGGTAGCACAAACGCCATGCTGGGGCTGGTGCCGACCGCTATCGGCAGGCGCGTGTCCACGGCGCCGCGCGCCGGGGTCACAGTCCACAGAGTGTGGGTGTTCAGCCCTTGGAACGCGACCTTGTAGTTGTTCGCGTCCACGTCGCGGATGGCCGGAGCGGTCCGGGGCGCGACGAAAACGTTGTAGCCCGTCGCCGTGGAGGTTTCGGTATCGAAGACGCGCAGCCGGTCGTCATCGCCGGCGAAGGCGATCTTGTAGTCGGTCAGATGCCCGGCGTTCGAGTGCGGGTTGATTTCGGTGATCGACGGGCTTGCCCCGACCGCCATCTTGATTCCGGTGTCGTGCGCCACGTTGTTGCTATCGACGTACCAGAGGGTGTCCTCGACGTTGGCGTGGAATGCGACGGTGCCGATGAGCGAAAGGGCCCCTTTGGCGATGGCTGGGTTGGTTCCGGGAGACACGCCCAACGGCCCCCCACCGGGGAAGGTCACGTTCCGGCTGTTGACATCCACGGTGCGGAGGTTGTTGTCCGTGCCGACGAACGCGAACATGGCGTCGCCGCCGTTGAAGAAGTTCCCCAGCGGTGCGACCGCGGGGCTGCCGCCCGGCGCCATCTGCACGCCGGTGTTGACAATGGTCTCGTACTCGTCGATGAACATCATCGTGTTGGTGGCCAGCGAGTGGACGGCGAGCACCCGCCCGCCCGAAAGGAACCCTGCAGTCTCGGCCGGGCTGGTGCCGGGGGCCGCGGTCAACGCGCTAGGGGCGGCGGTCACCAGGCCGCTCCCGGTCACCTCCATCACGGTGCCGTCCGCCGGTGATATCCAGGCGGCCGTCGGGTCCGGCCACGCCGTCGCGGCGTGCGCCGGCGCCGCCACGGTCACCATGGTGGTGGCGACCGCGACTGCGGCGGAGGCGGCCATGAGCAGGCCACGCCGTCGAGGCCGCGGCAGGGTACCTATTGGGAACTTCATCGATCCTCACCTCATCGCGCACCGTCGGGTGGCGGTGCGATCTCCAGGGCCACCGCACGGCGCGGTCGCCTAGCCGTCAACTCTGGTGTCCCGGCCGGTTCGGCACATGGGCCAGCGATCCCCTGTTTCGGCGCGAGGGCTACCCATCTTTCGCGCGCCGCGGCGTATACCCAGACGGTCGACGCCCTACGGCGACAAGACGTTCACCGGCGTCGTCGGGCGGGACGTCCGCGCGCTCGTCGCGGGCATCACCAGTACCACCGAGCCATGACCGGCCCTCGTCGTCGGTGGCAGGTCAGTGTGCGGCGGCGTTGAGGTCTGCCAGTTGGCTGCGGAGCTTGCCGGCGTCCGGGTGGCGGAGGTCGTCGAGGATCGCGACGGCCTGGTGCCACGCCTCGGCCGCGGCGGCGTGGTCGCCCGCGTCGCGGTGGATGGCGCCGAGGCTGCCCAGGATGTCGGCCTGCTGGTACCGGTCGCCGACCTTCCGGAAGAGGTCCAGGGCGTGCCCGTAGCAGGCGAGGGCGTCGGCGGTGTGGCCGAGGTGGCGGTGCGCGTGGCCGAGGCTGTCCCAGGCGTCGGCCTCGCCGTCGTGGTTGCCGAGCTCGTGGTGCAGGTCGAGGGCCTGCTGGCAGTAAACGAGCGCCTGGCGGTGCCGGCCGAGGAGGGAGCGGTACCAGCCGACCGTGTTGAGGGCGCGGGCCTGCCCGGTGCGGTGGCCGGCCGTCTGATACAGGGCGAGGGCCTGGTGCGCGTGGCGTAGCGCGTCGGGGTACCGGTGCTGGCGGCCGGCGATCCAGCCCAGGCTGTGGTGCGTGTGCGCCTGCCCGGCGGGATCGTCGAGCGCGCCGTAGAGCTGCAGCGCGCGGTGCAGGTGGGCGTTCGCGTCCTCGTGCGCGCCGATCCGGCCGTGCGCGCGGCCGAGCAGGCAGTGCGCGTTGGCTTGGGCCGCCAGGTCGCCCACCCGTTCGGCGGCGGCCAGCGCGGTCGCCTGTACGGCGACGTACTCCTGCCATTGCCCGCTGCGGTCGAGGTACGGGGCCAGGGTCGCGGGGAGCTGCCAGGCGTGCGTGTCGAATCCTTCCCGGGCGGCCAGCGCGGCGGTGGCCACCAGCGCCGGCCGCTCGGCGTCGAGCCAGGCGAGCGCGTGCTGGTCGTCCGCGAAGTCCTCGGGGTGGGTACCGGGCCGGGGCGGTGGGAGCGAGACGGGATCCCGGGCCGGGAACAGCAGCAGGGTCGCGGTACGCGCGGTGTGCAGGTAGTGGTCGAGAACCCGCCGCAGCGCCGCGTGCCGGATGTCCGGGGGGTCGTGCCGCCGGGCCTGTTCGGCGGCGTACGCGCGCAGCAGGTCGTGAAACGCGTACCGGCCCGGACTGTGCTCGGTCAGCAGGTGGGCCGCGGCGAGCTCGTCGAGGACGGGCCGCGCGGATCTTTAGGTCGGCAGGCCGGCGAGGCTGCTCGCGGTGGGCACCGCGATGTCCGGGCCGGCGTGGATGCCCAGGAGCCGGAACAGGCGCGCGGCGGCCGGCGGCAGCGTCCGGTAGGACCAGGAGAACACGGCGCGGATGTCGGCCGCCGAGTCCCTTGTGGACAGTACGTCGAGCCGCCGCTGCGCGTCGCGTACCTCGTCGACCAGCGCGGCGAGCGGCTCCGTCGGGTGGGCGATGGCCCGCGCGGCCGCGATGTTCAGGGCGAGCGGCAGGTGGGCGCACAGGCTGGCCAGCTCGGTCACCGCCCCGGCCTCGCGGTCGGTACGCCGGGCGCCGAGCCGGCGGGACAGCAGCTCGTACGCATCGTGGGGGTGCAGCGGGGCGAGGACCACCGGTACCGCGCCGTCGACCGCGACCAGCCCGGCGAGCTTCGGCGCAAACAGCGCCTGGCTGGCGTGTGCCGGCATCGCCCATAACCTGCTACGCGCGGCCGGACATCTGGCCGCACCCCACCACGCCACGGCCAAAGCGGCGACCATCCGCCGGGAACTGATCCACGTCGCTGCTCGGCTGGCCACCGCGCCCGGACCATCCATCTACAACTACCCCAACGATGGCCCTGGCAGAACGCCTTCACCCACCTGTTCACCACCGTGCACGCCCGACCCGCTTGACCGACCACATCGCACAGTCCCCGACGGTCGGCTTCGACCATACCCCTGAAATCCCGCGAACCCACCCGAGCAGGCCGACACCGGCGGTGAACCAACGACGCCCGCCACAACCAAGATCATGGGCCAAGTTTCGAACTCAAGGAAAGCCGTCTACGGAATCAGGTCGGTGGATCGAGGTTCAGCGGTGACCCGGAAGGATCACCGCCGACGAGAACGACTCAAGAATCCTGAAGCAACGTCAACCCGGCCTCTACCACTCTGCGGCCTTACCGGCACCCATCTGACCAGGAAGAACGGAGATCCCGTCGCGGTCACCCGAACTGGGAACTCCCGGGTTGTTTGTTCCTATTCGCTGTGTGGGAGCCCGGGGGTCCGATTCCCCCGGGCTACCCGGCCCCGGTTCGCAGGTTCTACTCGGTCGCTGAACCGTCAACCGGAGGCATCGCCGCGTATCGGTCGCCGACACGCCGGCACCATCGTTAGTGCAGGGCCGGACATTGGACTTACTTACTTCGAAGGTGGGTCTAGTCGGGCTGGACGGTGAGCTGGACGCGCACGAAATTCAACACTTGCGACGACGAAAGGCACGCGACGACACCGATCGGGTGCAGCGTGGTGTACGGCGGTTGGGACTGGCCGTATATCGCGGTGATTTGCGCCGGTGTGGTGGCCTGTCCCTCGCTCAGCGCGACGACCGCGTTGGGATCGTTGCACTCCTGGCTGGAATGGCCACCTTTTACCAAGAGCAGGGTGGAGTCCGGGAAGCCATCACTCGGGTAGCGAATCTGGAGGAGATGCCCCTGGGCCGACCCGAACGGTGGGAACTGCCCGGCGTACGGGATAGGGCCGTCATTGACGATCACCCGAGTCAAGTCCAGGTTCACCGTGCTTGGCGGAGGGGGAGGGTTGCCCGGGCCGGTGGGGAATGGAACGAATACCCAGGGGCTGAACGCTTGGGCGTATGGCTGGGTCTGGTGGCGTACGAACAATGCATAGGTGTGGTCGATTCCGGTGAGTTCGACGCGTCCGTCGGCGTTGGCGCCCGCGGCGACTGGGCCGGGTGGTCCGCTGATATTGTCGGTAATATTGGTCCAGTCCGACCAGTGGCCCTGGTCGTCCTGGGTGCTACCGCCCACCTGGAACTGTACCCGCCGGTAGAGCGCCCCGCTGCTGAAGTCAACACCGTACACCTCAATCGACGTACCGCCTGACACCGTCGCCGAGAGCGATACTCCATGAAAGGCACCGCCGAACTCAACCCAGGCCACGAAGTCGTGGACACCCGTATGCATCTCCCACGTATGCCACACCTTCCTGGAATTGGCCTGGATGGCAAACACCTCGATCCTGCCCCCAGCGTTGTACTGAGACGCGATTTGCCAGAGGAAATCGCTAGCTGGGGCGGGACTGTTCATAGAGACCTCAGTCGAGTAGCGCCCGCCAAAGGTGGCGTTCGGGCCCTCGAACTCGACCATGAAGAAGGCGTGTCCACCGCTGTCGAGCGCGTGCACCACCAGCCCACCGGGGCCAACCGTCGCAGAGATCGACGAAGGCCCAGCCGACACGCTCCGGGAGGACAGTTGGACCCACGGCGACCAGGTATCCTGGTTAGGGTTCAACTGGTAGGTGTGCGCCAGCTTCCCGCCAACGCTGCCGAACAACTCGATCCGCCCGTCGGTTGCGCTCACGGCGGCAATCGAGAAGCCAGCCGGGCCGTTCAGCATTTCCTGCCAGTCCGACCAGGTGTCCACGCCCGCTACGAGCTGTGTGCGGTAAAAGACATGACCACTACTCGGGACGGCGAACATGGTCATTCGCCCGTCGGCGTTGCGGCCCAACGCCGTACTGAAGAATTGTGTTGGTGCCTCCGGGGTGGAGGCATGAGCCGGCGCCACGGCAACCGACAGCAGCGCCAGCGCCGCAGTCATCGCAACAGCCACCGACCGCAACACCGCGGCCGGCCTCACTTGTAATCTCATGCTGAGGTCCTTTCTGACCACCAGTGCCCGCTCCCGCCAAGGCGACCGGGCAGTGAAACACGAATACGCCCCGCATCCCAGACGCGGAACAAACGAGTTGACGCCGATCCTGTGCATAGTCCTGTTCCACCCGGAGACCCGAACGCGACGCTGGCCCAGCAAGCATGGTCGGCGTCCATCGCGGTACCCCGGGCACCGGGTGACCGGTGTGTGGTCGGGATCGTCGTCAGGGCCACTGTCGCGCGGCAGGCGATGGCCGGGTCAAATACCGGACACCGGACGGTCGAGATGATGATTTACGCTGCGTAGCGGGGGTGCCGGGTGGGCGGAACAGCGGACGGCGCCGGACACGTGGACTGGGGAGCGTCGGTGGTGGGGGAGTCTGCGCAGGATCTTCTCTCGATGCTCTGCGCCGATCTGAGGTTGTTGTGGACGCAGGCGGGCGGACCCAGCCTGCGTGCTCTAGGAAATCAGCTTCAGCTCAGCAAGAGCCAGGTCGGGGCGATCCTCAACGGTCACATCCGACGCCTACCGGACTGGCAGGCGGTCGGCGGGCTGGTCGAGGGCGTCTACAGATACGCCGTCGATCACAACCGGGCCGACCGACTGTCACTACGCGCGGGCGTTGACGAGTACTGGCGTCCCCGGTACATGATGCTGGAACACACCTTCAGCCGACCCCGCAGCACCACAGGGCCGCCGGGTGTGAGTTCCGCGGTAGAGGATCCGGCCGAAGGCCAAGCGCGGAGCAGGCACGCACGATCAACCAGCCCACCCGCGCCGACTCCGGCGCTTCTACCCACGGCGGTGGCCGGGTTCGCCGGCCGTATCAGCGCCCTCAAGGCACTCGACGCCCTCCTCGACGCCGACGCGCACACCGGACCAGCGGTGTTGATCACCGCGATCGACGGCACCGCCGGGGTGGGCAAGACCGCCCTGGCTGTGCATTGGGCGCACGGGGTCGCAGGCCAGTTCCCCGACGGTCAGCTGTATGTGAACCTGCGCGGTTTCGATCGGCGCGGATCGATGCTCGACCCGTGCGAGGCGCTGCGTGGGTTCCTCGACGCCCTTGGCGTACCAGCGGAGCGGATCCCAGCCGGCCTCCATGCCCAGGTCGGACTCTATCGCAGCGTCCTGGCCGGCAAGCGGGTGCTGCTCGTGCTCGACAATGCCCGTGACGTCGAGCAGGTCCGCCCGCTACTGCCGGGCACACCCGGCTGCCTGGCCATCGTGACCAGCCGCAACCAACTCGCCCCGCTGGTCGCCATCGAGGGAGCCTATCCCCTGACCCTGGACCTGCTGTCCCCCGCCGAGGCCCGCGACCTGCTGGTCCGTCGGCTAGGAACCGAACGAGTGATGGCCGAGCCCGACGCGGTCGAGGAGATCATCGCCGGGTGCGCCCGGCTACCACTGGCCCTGGCCGTGGCCGCCGCCCGCGCTGCCACCCACCCCGACTTCCTACTGGCTCGGCTGGCCGCCGAACTACGCGACGCGCACCACGGGCTGGATGCCCTGGACGCCGGCGATCCGGGCACCGACCTGCGGGCCGTGCTCTCCTGGTCCTACGTGCAGCTCAGCGCCCGCACCGGGCGGTTGTTTCGACTACTCGGACTGCACCCCGGACCAGACGTCACGGCCGTGGCCGCGGCGAGCATCGCCGCCATGCAGGTGATGGAGGTACGCCCACTGCTTTCTGAGTTGGTCCGCTCCAACCTCATCCTGGAGCACCGCCCTGGCCGATACACCTATCACGACTTGCTCCGCGCGTACGCCACCGAACAATCACAAGCGATCGATGGCGACGAACACCGAGCCACAACTGTCCGCATGCTCGACCACTACCTTCACGCGGCACACGCAGCCGGGCTGCTGTTGAACCCACGGCTGCGCGGGATCGACGTCGCACCGCCACAAATCGGCGTCACCGTCGAACGTTTCGACAGCTACAAAGATGCCCTGACCTGGTATACCGCCGAGCATCCCGTGGTCCTCGCCGTCAACGAACTTGCCGCCGCGGCTGGCTTCGACACACATACATGGCAGCTAGCCCGCGCATTCAGGATTCGCCCGCATCGCTTGGGCAATTGGGCAGCCCAGCTCACGATTCAACGCAACGCATTGGACGCTGCACGCCGCCTCGACAACCACGTCGGAGAGGCGCAGTCTCTGATCGGCCTCGCCCACGCCTACGATGATTCAGATCAACTCGAGGAGGCAGACACTCACTGTCGGCTCGCCCTAGATTTGTACGTCAGGCTCGGCGACCCAACCGGAGAAGCATATGTACACATGAGGATGGCCGCTTTGGCTAATCGGCAGGCCCGCCCCGCCGACGGGCTCCCGCATGCCCAGCAGGCCCTAGAACTCTATCGCACAGCCGGCGATAGGGTCGGGCATGCCAACGCTTACAACCAGCTCAGCTGGGGGCATGCGCAGCTCGGTGACTACCGCCAAGCCCTCGCGTACGGCCAAAAAGCCCTCAGGTTGTTTGGCGACCTCAGCGACGGCAATGGCGAGGCTGCCACATGGGACAGCCTCGGCTACGCGCACCGCGGTCTCGCCCAATACGAACGGGCCACCCGTTGCTATCATCGTGCCCTACGCCTCTACCGAGACCTCGACCACCCCTACGACGAAGCTGAGACCCTCACCAGCCTCGGCGAGACGCTCGCCGAGGCCGGCAACCACAACGCCGCCCAAAAAGCATGGGAACGAGCCCAGAGCATACTGAGCCTTTCCGCGCAATGAGGTGAGTACAGACTGCAACCGCGACTGGGCTTCGGCCTCGCTGACCTGACTGAGCTCGTACTACGTCACATGGACGAAAGTCTTCAGCGTGCGGCCGGCCGGCGCACCAGCCCGCACCCTGCGGGTCCACCACCTCGGTCAACGTCGCGCACCCCGCACGGTGAAGGTGGCGGCGCAGCACTGCCCGGTGGGCCCGCTGATCCAGGTCGAGCAGCAGCCGCTGGTCCTCGACGTGCAGGCGGACCTGGACCGGCATCGCACGGCGGGCCTGCCAGGCGGCCAACGCGCCGTTGGGCGACATCCCGTCATCCGACCCCGTCGGGCTCGGTCGCCGTGAGCGCTGGGACGCCGAGAAAGCCTGTAGCGTGCCAGAATTCGTGGCGCCGGCTGTGAGCTGGGATTTCTCGGGTCGGGCTGTTGATCGCGGGTATGGTTGTCCGGCTGCTGTACCTGGGGATGATCCGCGTGTTCGGCGGACTGGGATTGCTGGTGCGCGGCGATAGAGCGCTGCTCGTTGAGGTCCTCGCGTTACGGCATGAGGTGGCGGTGCTGCGCCGCCAGGTGCGGGGTCGGCCGCGGTTGTCCTGGCCGGATGGGTGATCCTGTCGGCTCTGGCCGGCCTGCTGTCCCACATGATACGAGCGCATCGGATCGTGACCCCGGCGACGTTGTTGGCCTGGCATCGCCGACTGCTACGGGGCCGCTGGACCTATCCGGACACGCCGGCCGGCCACCAGTCAGCGACGAGATCCGTGAGCTGCTGCTGCGTCTGGCCCACGATAATCCGCGGTGGGGTCACCGCCGGATTCAGGGCGAGGTGCAGCGCCTGGGCCACCGAGTCGGAGCCGTTCCGGGTGCGTCCGGCCACGCTCGAATGGTTGGAGCAGACAGCGACCGCGCTGCCGAATCATTGCAGGAGTACCGCGACCGTCGCGACGACAACACATCCTGATCGTATTAACCGGCAGGCGAGCGGGGCGGGGTGGAGGGACCGTCTAGCGGCCAGCGGCCATAACCGCGGCCATAACCGTCGCGGTCAGTTGTGAGGTGCCTGCCCGCCGGCAGGTAGGCGCCTCACACGCCCTGGGTACCCGTCAGAACTTGGGCGCGTCCGGCGCCTCCAGCAACCCGATTCGCAAGGCCGTCATGAGCGCCTGCGCGCGATTGGCGGCGCACAGCTTCTCGTACAGCTTCGAGATGTGCGTCTTGGCCGTCGACTCGGAGACGAACAGTTGCTTGGCGATGCCGGCGACGCTCATGCCGTCGGCGAGGAGGCGCAGCACCTGGCCCTCCCGGGGAGACAGTTGCGGGCCGCACGGGGCGAGCCGGCGTTTCATCGCCTCGGCAAGGTCCGCGGCGGTGAAGGCGCTCGGGGCGGATGCGGCGTGCCGGGCGGCGGCCACCACCTCGTCGGCGGGCGCGGTCTTCGGCACGAACGCGCTCGCGCCGGCTTCGAGAGCACCGAACAGTTGGTCGTCGCCGGCGTACATGGTCAACACGACGATGCCCATCGAGTTGCTCGACTTGCGCAGCGCGCGGGTCGCCTCCAGTCCGCTGCCGTCGGGCAGGCGCAAATCCATGATCACAACATTGGGCTGGAGTGCGCCGGCCTGACGGACGCTCTCCGCTGCGGTCGCCGCTTCGCCGACCACCTCGAACTGGCGATCCCGCTCGAAAGCGTGCCGCAGGCCCTTGCGGATCAGGTCGTGGTCGTCGACGAGCAGCACCTTAGTGCGCCCTTGTGACGTCGCTGCCGCGGGCTCCGGCCGCTGAACGACTCGGCTGACGTCCTGGTGGTTTGCGCGGTTACGCAACCCAATCGCGCCCGTGCCCTCGATGCTCGACCGGGACAGCAACGCGTCGATGTCCACCATGTCAGCTCCTCTCCAGGCTTCGACGCCGCTTGGCTGGGGTTCGGCCGCCCGACCTGGAGCGGCGGTCGTGGCCACGCAGCAACTCGGCGACTTCCGCCTCGTCGTAGCCAGCCAATCTCAGGAGCGCGGCCTTCCGTTCCCACGGATCAGCGATCGCGCTTGCCGCCACGTAATCGACACGGCTGAGTGAGTTCGCACGGCCGGGCGCCCGGACGCCCTCGGGTGAAGCGAAAGCGGCGGGTGCCGGCTCGGCCCGTCGATCGATCTCCCGAGTGGCCAGAACCTGCGGGAAGTTGAAGCAGAGCAGCTCAGCAAAGTAGTCCGCGAGCGTGACGTGGTCGCTCGCACGCCAGCCACTCGCCTTGAGAGCACGGGTCCGGAAGTGCTCGACCGACCGGCGCACGGTGTCACCGGCGAGAAGATATCTGTCTTCCGACCCGACCATTTCCGGCAGATTGACAACCTTGCCCATACGGGCGCAGCGTTCCACGATTTCGCCGCAGACCAGCCAACCCTCCATGAGCCCCAGCCCGTACGCGCCGAGGGCGGCGCTGACCTTCGTCCACTCGGTGCCGCACAGGTCGGAGGTTGTAAGCACCTGGTAGATCTCGACGTCGGCGCGCCAGCGGGCCAGCGCTTCGTCCGGCTCCATCTCTCCGTCCGCCCCCGGGTCCGCCATCGACGCTGCCCGGATGTACACGTCGGCCAGGCCGGCCCGCACGTCGAAGCCGCGCGTGACTGCCGCGATGACCTCGTCGTGCGCCCGTCCGAGGGCCTGGTCAACCGGAGTCTGCTGCTTAGGCATCGTCGCCTCCGTTCCCCCGACGGAACTCCTTGAGCGCCTTCGTGAGCCGGCGCATCGCGCGCGACCATGTCGCGCTTGCATTCTCCGGTGTCATGCCCAACTCCCGCGCGGTCTCCGCGTTGCTGAACCCGGCGAGCCGCCACGCCACCACCTGACGCTGCTGCGGGGAGAGCGCCGCGACGGCGGCCAGGAAGCGTTCGTCGGTGAAGGTTGACGCCGAGTCGCAGGCGTCGCCGTCGTCGGCTTCGTTAGGTGGTGGATTGGCGTCGACGGCCTTGCGCTCGCGCGCGGCCCGGCGCCAGCGGCCGCCCAGCTCACGGGCCGCAGTCGTTCTGATCCAGGCGGTCGGTTTCTCGACCCGATGCCAGCAGCGGTACAAGTGAGCGAACGCATCCTGCGCCACATCCTCCGCGTCCGGTCGTGAGGCGCCGAGAACGTGCAGGAACGCCACCACGGACCCCCACTCCTTCTCGTAGAAAGCCTCGAACTCCGGTAGACCCTCATGTCGGCTCACCGGCGCTCCGGTCCGAGTTCGGCGGCGACCACCCCGCAGGCGACATCACCCGACGCCCTGATCACCGTCAGTCGTCCGTCCGGCGCATAGCGCACAACGGTAAGCCCTTCCGGGGCGTGCCGCACGATGGCGGCGCTCGCGTCTGCTCGCGTCCGCTCCATCGCAGCCTGCGCGCGATGACGCTCACGGCTGAGTAGGTATCTCAGCAGCCCGCCGATGATCGGGACCGCAGCGCTCCCCGAGATGCCGACGACCATGACATCCACGATCTCTCCCTCGATCCGCATAACGGTGTCGAGACCTAGAGAGCTAACGGCCCCGCGATCCGACCCACCGAGACCAAACTGTCACTCCACCGGCGAACCGTAGCCGGCACCCCACATACAGAAGAGGCCCAAAAGGGCCACCGCTGTTCCGTCACGACACATCGGCGAGCAACGACTTCCGTTATGTACATGCTGGCGTACCCGGCTCTGCGCTCCAAGCCGTCCCGACAGCGCGCTGGTACCCGACTGGAGGCAGGAGGATGCGGTAGGCCCTGGACCGGTTGAACCGCCGCACGGCCGCAACCGTCGTAGCCGACGTGTAGGGTGCCAATACTCAGCCATGCGTTCTGAGCTGGGCATACCTGGAGTCGGCACCTAACTCATCGGTCCAGCTTGAGCGAACGCTCAAGACGATTTGAGCAACTGCTCAGCACGGTTGAGCAAGCGCTCAGCCGATTCGTTGGAGATCAAGTCGTCCGTGAGAACTGGCTGGTCACGGCCGCGATCGAGTTTTCGGCATGCACAGGGTCGGTGGCGTTTTGGAAGGCGGCGCCGACCAGCGACGGCGGGATCCGGTGATCGCGACGAGGGGCTCGAGTGGCGTGGACGGCAGGGTCGCGTCGACGCCGCTCCATAGCGCGCTCTGCGCGACGCTGGACTTTGGCAAGCAGTGGCGGCTGGAGCCGGTTGGAGGCATGCCGGCAGGGTTCGGCTGAGGTCGCAGACGCGGGTTGAGCTGCGGTGCACGCATGTGGTCACCCGGGAGAAACCGGTCGCCGTCCAGGCTGTTCCTCGTGAGGTGTTCTCATCGGTACGACCGGAGGGCTGACGGTGCTGGATTCGGAAACTGTAGGACCCGGGCAGGATGGGCGGCCGCCGCCTCGGCGACGGCGTCGCCGCTTGCGCTGGGTGTTGCTTGGTGGGACCGCGGTGCTGGCGATCGGCGCGGCCGGCGCAGGATATGCGTTGCAGGGTGGCGAAAGCTCGTCCACGACCGCATCGGAGTTGCCGACGGTGCCGGTGGTCCGTGCCGACATGACGAGCACCTTCGACGCGGATGGCACGCTCGGGTTCGGGGCCGGTTCCACGGTGCTTGCCGGCGGCGGTGGGCGGATCACGTGGCTGCCGAAGGCCGGTGATGTGATCGAGCGCGGCAAACGGGCGTACGGCGTGGACGGCCACAGCGTACCGCTGTTCTACGGGTCGACGCCGTTCTGGCGGGAGCTGCGGCAGGGAATCTCCACGGGGGATGACGTGCTGGAGTTGGAGCGCAATCTGGCTGCGCTCGGCTACGGCGGCGGTCTGACCGTGGACAGCACCTTCACCTGGGCGACTGCCGAGGCGGTCAAGAACTGGCAGAACGACCTCGGCGTGACCGAGACGGGAGCAGTGGCCCTCGGTGCTGTGGTGATCCAGGAGGGGCCGATCCGGGTGGCCAAGGTCCAGGTGGTTCTGAGTGCCCCTGCGAGTGGGGCGGTGTTCACCGCGACCGACACCGAACAGCAGGTCACGGTGGAGCTACCGGTGAGCGAAGCGCAAGGCGTTGCCCGCAAGGGCGCCAAGGTGCGCGTGGCCCTGCCGGGTGGGAAGAACGCCACGGGGGTCATCTCTTCGGTAGGCACAGTGGCGACCGCCGGCTCTACCGGGTCGACGTCTCAGACCGGAGAGGGCACGGAGAACGCCACGATCACAGTGACGGTCGTGCTGGACAAGTCGAGCGGTGCAGGCAACCTAGATGGTTCCCCGGCGACCGTCGGGTTCACCAGCACTGAGCACAGGAATGTACTGGCGGTGCCGATCAACGCGCTGTTGGCGTCGGCTGAGGGGGAGTACTCGGTGAATGTGGTGGACGACGCCGGCGCTGTGCGTGCGGTGCCGGTCAAGCTCGGCATCTTCGACGGCGACAACGTCGAGGTGGCCGGCGACCTCGACCCGGGCATGAAGGTGCAGGTGCCGCGTTCATGATCGCCGATGAGAGAGCCTCGGTCATCGAGGTCGAGAACGCGACGAAGGCTTATCCGGGTGGTGTGTGGGCGCTGCGTCAGGTCTCGCTGGCCGTTCATTCCGGTGAGTTGGTAGCGATCGTGGGTCCGTCGGGGTCGGGCAAATCGACGCTGCTGCACTTGATGGGTACGTTGGATAGTCCGACATCCGGCCGGGTCCTGATCCAGGGGCATGACGTCGCGAAGCTGCCCGACCGGCGGCTGGCCGCGGTGCGGGCCCGGTGGATCGGGTTTGTGTTCCAGCAGTTCTTCCTGACCCCACACCTGTCCGCCCTGGACAACGTGGCCACCGGGCTGTTGTATCACGGCGTGTCGCCGCGGCGGCGGCGTCGGTTGGCGCGCGCGGCGTTGGAGCGGGTGGGCCTGGGGCATCGTCTGGATCATCGGCCGAATCAGTTGTCGGGCGGAGAGAAGCAGAGAGTGGCGATCGCCCGGGCGGTGGTGGGTGACCCGCCGCTGCTGCTGGCCGACGAGCCGACCGGCAACCTCGATTCCGTCTCCGGCACGGGGGTGTTGGAACTGCTCGTCGAGTTGAACCGTGACGGGACCGCCGTGGTCGTGATTACTCACGATCTTGAGGTGGCGGCGGTGTTGCCGCGGCGTCTGGAGATCCGGGATGGTCAGATCCACTGCGATTCAGGGATGCCGGTCGACGCCGATTCGGGGGTACCGGCATGATCGCGCTACCGGAACCGGTCTTGCTACGCGCGACGGACCTGGCGGTGGTCGGGTTGGACGGTCTGCGTGGCCGGCCGATGCGTGCGGTGCTTTCGGCGCTCGGCATCGCGATCGGTGTGGCCGCGATGGTCGGACTGGTGGGGATCAGCACGGTCAGCAAGGCCGGATTGATGGCAGAGATCGACCGGTTGGGCACCAATCTGCTGACCGTGTCGCCGGGGACGTCGTTGACCGGGAAGGAGTCCCGTCTGCCCAGCACCGCGGAGGGCATGGTGGCCCGGATTCCCGGGGTGACCGGGGTGTCGGCGATCGGCCTGGTGCCGGAGGCGACTGTTCGGCGCACCGACAAGATCGATTCGTCGACGACCAGCGGGATAGCGGTGCAGGCTGCGCGGACGGACCTGCTGGATGCGCTCGGCGGCGCGATGCGGTCCGGTGCGTTCCTCAACGCCGCCACCAGCAAGTACCCGGCGGTGGTGCTCGGCTCGGTCGCATCCCGTCGGCTTGGCATCGACCGCGCTGGGGAGCACGTCTACATCGCCGGCCGGTGGTTCCTGGTGACGGGGATCGCGGAGAGCCTGCCGCTGGCTACCGAGATCGACAGGTCGGCATTGATCGGCTGGTCGTACGCCACCCATCTTGGGTTCGACGGGCACGCCACCACCCTGTATGAGCGGTCCACGGACGATACCGTGCTGCCGGTGGGCAGCGCGCTGGGCGCCACCGTCAATCCCGAACATCCCGAAGAAGTGCAGATCAGCCGCCCCTCAGACGCGCTCACCGCCGAGGCCGCCGCCAACCGCGCGTTCAACGCGCTGTTCTTCGGGCTCGGCGCGGTGGCTCTCTTGGCCGGCGGCGTCGGTATCGCCAACATCATGGTCATCTCCGTGCTGGAACGTCGTCAGGAGATCGGGCTGCGTAGGTCGCTGGGCGCCACTCGCGGGCAGATCCGGCTGCAATTCCTCACCGAATCGGTCACCTTGTCAACCCTCGGTGGGATTGCCGGTGTCCTCATCGGCCTGGGTGTCTGCATCGGCTACGCCACCTTCAAAGGCTGGCCGCTGGCGCTGCCCGTGGAGGCCATCAGCGGCGGCGCCGCGTCCGCGATCGCGATCGGCGCCCTCGCGGGCATCTACCCCGCTCGCCGCGCCGCTCGCCTCACTCCCACCGAAGCCCTCGCCACCACCTGACCCATGTCCACCAGCAATCCGATCGAACGCGGTGTGCCCCTGGCCTTTGGCTCAGGGGCACTCCCCGGTCCGGCGTCGCGCGCCGGCCCGGATGGGCGGTCAGTCGGCGCGGCGAGGGCGGGTCAGCTGGCTGATCGGCTCGGACGCAGGGCGATGAGGGCCGGCAGGGAAACGTTGACAGACAGCCCGCCGTCCGGGTTGGCGGTCGCGTACACGGTGCCGCCATGCCCGTGTGTGATGGCGGCGACGATGGACAGGCCGAGCCCGGCACCGTCTGCCGCTCCGGTCCGGTCCGCGTGGAGGCGTCGGAACGGCTCGAAGAGCTCGCCGACCCGGTCGGGCGGGACGTGTGGGCCGGTGTTGCAGACCACCAGCGTGGCGTCCGCGGACAGCTCGACCACGACGTGCCCGCCGGGGTGGTTGTGCCGAACCGCGTTGTGCATCAGGTTGGCGACCAGGCGGGTGAGCATCACCTCGTCGCCGGCGACGGCGACTGGATGGGTCGTGACGGTGATGGTGACGCCATCGCATGCGGCGATTGACAGGTGGTCTTCGACGGCCTGTTCGACGACGGCCATGAGATTCACCGGCGTCCTGGCATCGAGGCCGCGTTCGCCTTGGGCGAGGACGAGTAGGCCCTCGATGAGTCGTTCGGACCGTTGGGTGTTGCGCAGTAGCTCGCTGCGGATCCTGGCGAGCTTTGCGGGTGAGGGGTCGGCCAGGCCAACCTCGATGGCGGTCCGCTGGATGGCGAGGGGCGTGCGCAGTTCGTGGGAGGCGTTGGCGACGAAGCGACGCTGGCTGGCGATGGCATCTTCCAACCGGTCAAGCATGGCATCGAAGGTGTCGGCGAGCTCTTTGAACTCGTCGCGTGGTCCGTTGAGCGCGAGGCGTTCGTGAAGGGTGGACAGCGACAGGCGGCGGGCGGTGGCGGTGATGCGGTGCAGCGGCCGCAGCAACCGCCCGGTGAGCCACCAGCACACCGCGAACGCCAGCACCGCGATCAATGCGATGGCTATCAGGGTGATGGTCCGCTGCGAGCTGACCAGGCCCTGCGGCAGACCGGTTTTCGCGTCGAGCGGCGTCTTCGTACCCGTCGCCTGAGGCCGGAAGGGAACGCTTGAACAGGGAACATTGGCCGGGCGCTGTTCGCATGGCAGGTCGGACCCGAACGGGACGTCCTGCATCCGCTGAACCAGGATCCTCAGTTGAAGCTGCTGCGCGACGAGCAGCACGCCCGACGTGACGAAGGTGAAGAGCCCGCCGTAGAGCAGCGTCATCCGGACCCGGACCGAGCCTCTGCCGATCCCGCTGACCCGCCGCATCATTCGGAAAGGCCCCTCACAACATGTATCCGCTTCCCGGGACGGTCACGATGAGGGGCGGGTCGCCCAGCTTGGTCCGCAGCTTGCTCATGGTCACCTTGACGACGGTGGTGAACGGGTCGGTGTGCTCATCCCAGGCCCGTTCCAGCAACTCCTCGGTGCTGACGATGCTACCCCGCGCCTGCATCAGCACCTCGAGCACGGCGTACTCCTTGCGGGAAAGCGGCACAGATCGGCCGTCGCGGTGAACCTGCCGGCGCGCCGGATCCAGCGTGATGCCGGCCCGCTCCAACACCGGGGGCAGCGGCGGGCTGGATCGCCGGGCGAGCGCGCGGACCCGGGCGACGAGTTCGTCGAAAGCAAAGGGCTTGGCCAGGTAGTCGTCGGCTCCGAGGTTCAGCCCAGTGATCCGTTCGTGCAGCCCGCCGGAGGCGGTCAGCATCAGGATGCGCAGCAGATCCTGCCGGTTGGCCAGCTCACGGCAGATGTCGTCGCCGTGCACCAGCGGCAGGTCCCGATCCAGTATGAGCACGTCGTAGTCGTTGACCGCGAGCCGTTCCAACGCGGCGGCACCGTCGTAGGCAATGTCGACGGCCATCGCCTGCGCGCGCAGCCCTTCGGCCACCATGTCGGCGAGGAAGCGCTCATCTTCGGCCACGAGTATTCGCATGCTGCTATTGCCTCAGATCGGTGGTGAAGCGACGGTGAACGTTGGGCGTGGAGCCCTGCGAGGTCTCGTCCGACGCGTTCACCCGTCCGACGGAGCGGGGACTTCCTTGTTGCAGACCGTGTAGGCGGCCACGAGTTTTTCCTGAGTGTATGTCGCGCCCTCCTCGAGAGTAACCTCCGCAGTTCCGGGTGCAGGGTCCTTGGCCTTGATGTCGTGCTTGCGGAGGCACTCCGCCAGCTTCAGGGCGTGGTCCTCCTGCGCCGCCGAGAGCTTTCCCTGCCTGTGGGGATTCGGCGCCAGCCTCGCGCACGCCGCCTGGGCCGCCTGCATCTTCGGGTCATCGGGCTTGAATGTCACCATGCCGCCGGCCGGTTCGCCGTCCTCGGGGATGGGGATGTTGATGCCGTACTGCCGCATGCACTCGGCATACTTCACCATCTTTTCCTTGTCTTCCTGCGCCACTGGCGCGGTACCTTTGCCGCAACCGGCAAGCCCAAGCGTGACCACGGCGGCCACTGCCACCACCCCAAGCGAGAATCTCCTCATGCCCTCAGCATGGTCACCCCGAGGTTTCCTCGCGGTGACCACCGCGCCGAAGACGACGAGCACGAGGTGGACGA
>JBBWZQ010000313.1:0-26266 GCA_039649115.1 Micromonosporaceae bacterium
CCGCGCGCAGCAGGTAGGGCAGGCCCTTCTGGCGGGTGATCCGGCCGACGTAGACCACGCTCGGCCGGTCCGGGTCCACCCCGAGGCGGGCCAGCACGCCGGTGCCGGGGTCGGGGGCGTACTCATCGGTGTCGATTCCATTGTGGATGACCCGGACCCGCGCCGGGTCGAGGGACGGGTACGCGGCGAGCACGTCGCGGCGCATACCGGCGGACACCGCGATCACCGCGTCCGCCGCCTCCACGGCGACCCGCTCGCACCACGAGGACAGCGCGTAGCCGCCACCGAGCTGCTCGGCCTTCCACGGCCGCAGCGGTTCGAGGCTGTGCGTGGTCACCACGTGCGGCACCCCGTGCAGCAGCTTCGCGACGTGCCCGGCGAGGTTGGCGTACCAGGTGTGGCTGTGCACCACCCGGGTGCCGGCGCACCCCGCCGCCATCTCCAGGTCGACGCCCATGGTGCGCAGCGCGGGGTTGGCGGTGGCGAGGCCGGGCGGGTCCGGGTAGGCCAGAACTCCCGGCGCGTCGCGCGGCGCGCCGAAGCAGTGCACCCGCACGTCGGCCAGCGGGCGCAGGTGCCGGGAGAGGTACTCGACGTGCACGCCGCCTCCGCCGTACACCTCGGGCGGGTACTCGCGGGTGAGCAGGTCGACGCGGAGCATGTCAGTCACAGCGGCACACTAGCTGGTACTCGGTGGGCTCGCCGGATAGCGTCAGCACATGGCTCCCAAGGTCCTCGCGATCGTCCTCGCCGGTGGTGAGGGCAAGCGCCTGCTGCCCCTCACCGCGGATCGCGCGAAGCCGGCCGTCCCCTTTGGCGGGATCTACCGGATCATCGACTTCGTCCTGTCCAACCTCGCCAACGGCGGGTACCTGAAGATCGTCGTGCTCACCCAGTACAAGTCGCACTCGCTCGACCGGCACGTGACCAAGACCTGGCGCATGTCCAACCTGCTGGGCAACTACGTCACCCCGGTACCCGCGCAGCAGCGGCTCGGGCCGTACTGGTTCGCCGGCTCGGCGGACGCCATATACCAGAGCCTCAATCTCATCAACGACGAACGCCCCGACCACGTCATCGTGTTCGGCGCCGACCACATCTACCGGATGGACCCGCGGCAGATGGTGACGCAGCACATCGAGTCCGGCGCCGGGGTGACCGTCGCGGGCATCCGGCAGCCGCTGGCCATGGCCGACCAGTTCGGGGTCATCGAGGTGGGCGACGACGCGCACCAGATCCGGGCCTTCCGCGAGAAGCCGGCGGACGCCAAGGGCCTCCCGGACGCGCCCGACGAGATCTACGCGTCGATGGGCAACTACGTCTTCAGCACCGAGGCCCTGTGCGAGGCGCTGGACAAGGACGCCAAGGATCCGATGAGCAAGCACGACATGGGCGGCAACATCGTGCCCATGCTCGTCGACCGCGGCGAGGCGAACGTCTACGACTTCGGCGACAACCAGGTGCCGGGCAGCACGGACCGGGACCGCGGGTACTGGCGCGACGTGGGGGCGCTCGATTCGTTCTACGACGCGCACATGGATCTCATCTCGATCCACCCGGTCTTCAACCTGTACAACTTCGAATGGCCCATCTACACGGACTACGCGCCGTGGCCCCCGGCCAAGTTCGTGCACGGCTGGCAGGAGCGCGTGGGCCGCGCGGTGGGCTCGATGGTGTCGCCCGGCGTGGTGATCTCCGGTGGATTTGTGGAGAATTCAGTGGTATCTCCCAACGTCACGGTGCACTCCTGGGCACACGTCGAGGGATCGGTCGTGATGGAGGGCGTCGACATCGGCCGGCATGCCGTGGTGCGCAACACCATCCTCGACAAGAACGTGGTGATCCCGGAGGGCGCCGAGATCGGCGTGGACCTGGAACGCGACCGCGGCCGCTTCACGGTCACGGACAACGGCATCGTGGTGATCGGCAAGAACCAGCACGTGGATCTGTGACCGCACGGCGCACCGGCGATGCGGCATCATGGCCAGCATGGACCGTGACCTGTCCCCGCTGCGCCTGTGCGGCCGGGTGCTCCCGCTGGTCAGCCCGGCGCGCCTGTACGTGTGCGGGATAACCCCGTACGACGTCACCCACCTCGGGCATGCCGCCACCTTCATCTGGTCCGACCTCGTGGTCTCGGTGCTGCGCACGGCCGGGGTCGAGGTGACCACCTGCCGCAACGTCACCGACGTCGACGACGTGCTGACCCACGCGGCCGGCTCGCACGGCCGCAGCTACGACCAGTTCGCGCTCTACCAGGAGTACCTGTTCGACAAGGACATGGCCGCCCTCGGCGTGCCGCGGCCCGGCCACGAGCCGCGGGCCCGGCACTACGTCACCCAGGTCCAGCAGCTCGCCGCCGCGCTCCTCGCCGGCGGCCACGCCTACGAGCGCGACGGGCACGTGTACTTCCGCGGCACGCACGTCCCGGGGCGGGCCGGACTGACCCGGGAGCAGGCTCTCGCGCTGTCCGCCGAGTACGGGGACAACCCCGACGACGCGCTGCGCGACGACCCGTTCGACGTCCCGGTCTGGCGGCGGTCCACGGCGGCGGATCCGGCCTGGCCCAGTCCGTGGGGACCGGGCCGGCCCGGCTGGCACGCGGAGTGCGCCGCGATGGCGATGTCCGTGCTGGGCGCCGGGGTCGACATCCTCGCCGGCGGGGCGGACCTGCGCTTCCCGCACCACGCCTACCAGGCCGCGATGGCGGAGGCGGCCAGCGCGGTGACCCCCTTCGCCCGGGCCCACCTGCACGTGGGCACCGTGCACCAGGACGGCAAGAAGATGGCCAAGACGACGGGCAACCTCACGCTCGTGGCCGACCTGCTGCGCGGCCACTCGCCGGCCGCGATCCGGCTGCTCATCCTGGACCGGCCGTGGCACGCGCCGTGGGACTACGAGCCGGGCGAGCTGTCCACCGCCGCCGATACCCTGGAAGATCTCTATGCGGCGGCCGGCCGCCCGACGACCGCGACGGCCGCGACGGCGGCGGTCGCCGCCGCGCTGCGGGACAACCTCGACGTCCCCCAGGCCGTGGCCCTCGCCCGGGACGCCGGCGGCGAGGCGGCCCGCTTCCTCATGCGCGTACTGTCGCTGACCTGACCGCGCGCCGTCTGTCCAGAAAGGACGGTGGTGGCCACGCCCGCGCCACGCCCGCCCCGCACGCCAGGTCCCGCCGGCGGATACACTCGGCGCTGTGACGCAGGCTGGGCTTTTGACTGTGCGCGGCGCGGCGGCGCGGGCCGCGGGCCGGCTGCTGGAACTGCTGGACGACGAGCAGGCCGCGGCCGCCCGCCACCCGTTCGCGGACGACGCGGCGCGCCGGTGGATCGAGTACCGGCCCCAGAAGCGGCCGGGCGCGAGCCTGTCCGGGCTCAGCGAGCCGGCGCGCAAGGCCGCACACCAGCTGCTGGCCACCGCGCTGCGCCCGCACGCCTACGCGCAGGCGATGGCCATCGTCGCGCTGGAGGAGGTGCTGGACCGGGCCGAGGGCTGGCGGCGGGGCCGGCACAGCGAGGACTACTGGGTCGCCGTCTTCGGCGAGCCGGGCGACGAGCGGTGGGGCTGGCGGTTCGAGGGCCACCACCTGTCCGTGTCGATGACGGTCGACGCCGACGAGGTGTACCCGACCCCGGTGTTCCTGGGTGCCAACCCGGCCACCGTCAGCTATGCCGGGCACCCGGTGCTGCGGCCGCTCGCACTGGAGGAGGAGGTGGCCCGGGCCCTGCTCGACGCGCTGGACCCGGCGCAGCGCGGCCAGGCGATGGTCGCCGCACAGGCACCCGCCGACATCCTGAGCGCGCGGTCGCCGCGCGCCGCCGCGATCGAGCCTCTGGGGGTACCGGCGCACCGGCTCGGCCCCACCCCGCGCGCCCTGCTCGACCGGCTGGTCGGGGTGTACCTGGACCGGCTGGCGCCCGACCTGGCCCGGGCCGAAGCCGCCCGCCTCGACCCCGGCAGGCTGCACTTCGCCTGGGCCGGACCGGGCGAGCCGGGCCACGGCCACTACTACCGGGTGCAGGCCACCGATCTGCTGATCGAGTACGACAACACCCAGAACGGCGCGAACCACGCGCACACGGTGCTGCGCCGGCCCGGCCGCGACTTCGGTGGCGACCCGCTCGCCGACCACCTGACCGGCGACTCAGGAGCCTGAGCGTCGCGGCGGGCTGGCCGTTCGCCGGAAACCAGCAGGTATTCGTGACCTGTCAGACTCTTGCCCACAGGGTGTCTGAGCGGTGGCATTGAGTTGTCCGGAAACGGCGCGTGTCGTCGACTCAACTTAAGGAGCCGCAGCGTGGTCTTGGTGCACAACCGGGTACGTCCGGAAGAGTTCCGCAGGGCGCCGGGCGAGGTGGTCGTCTACTTCGGCGACGACCCGCGCCGGCTCTACCAACTGCGGCAGTGGTTACCCGTGTTCGAGCGGCTCGACGGCCGGCACCGGGTACTGCTGGTGTCCCGGGACCCGCGCACCCACGCCGAGCTCCAGCGCGTCACACCCCTGCGGCGGGTACTCGCGCCGTCCTTCCCGGAACTCGTGGACCTGTACGAGAGCGGTGACCACAAGGTCGCGATCTACGTCAACAACTCCGCGCAGAACTTCCAGTCGCTCGTCGCCCGGCGGATGCTGCACGTCCACGTGAACCACGGGGAGAGCGACAAGGTCTGCATGGTGAGCAACCAGGTGAAGGCGTACGACCGGGTGTTCGTCGCCGGCGAGGCCGCGGTGCGCCGGTACCGGGCGGGCCTGATCGACTTCGACGACACCCGGCTGGTACGGGTGGGCCGCCCCCAGCTCGACCTGCGCCCGGCACCCGTGCTGTCCGCCACTGCCCGCCGGACCATCCTCTACGCGCCGACCTGGGAGGGCGAGAACTCGTCCAACAACTACACCTCGGTCGACGCGTACGGGCCGGCCGTGGTCGCCGCCGCCCTCACGGTGCCGGACGTGCGGGTCGTCTACAAGCCGCACCCGCGCGTGGCGGCCAGCGCCAGTCCCGGCATGGCGCGGGCGCACGCGCACATCATCCGGTTGCTGGGGGCGCACGCGGCGGTCGATCCGGCGGCCGGCCACCGGGTCGTCGAGACCGAGGCCGACATCCTCGCCGTCTTCCCGGGCTGCGACCTGATGATCACGGATGTGTCGTCGGTGGGCCTGGACTTCCTCTACCTGCACCCCGACAAGCCGCTGTTCATCACCGACCGGTACAACGACCGGGACCGGCTGCACGCCGACACGCCGGTCAGCCGGTGCGCCGACGTCATCGACGCCGACGCGGTCGGGGTGCTCGCGCACACGGTCGCCGCCCGGCTGGTCCGCGACGAGCACCAGGCCGGTCGGGCAGCCACCCGCCGGTACTACTTCGACAATCTCGGCCGCGGCGAGAGCACGGAGCGCTTCCTGGCCGCCATCGACGACGTGCTGCGGGCCCGCGACCGGCTGATGGGGCAGACCGGCCCGTCCGCCGATGCCCGGATCGCCGCGCTGTGCCTGCCCGATGAGCCGCGGGAGCAGGTGGCGTAGCGCGGGGCCGGGTTAGGGTACACATGTCTGATACGGCACCGGACCACGGAGGTGAGCGAGACCGGCACTCCTGCCGCGCGCCAGTTTCCCGGCGCCGCGGCGACAGGCGTACCGGCGGGTTATGGGGGGAAATCAGGTATTCGGCCCCGGACCGGTCCTGCTGGGCCATCGCGGCTGCGGCCGCGGCGAGGTCGCGGGTCATCTGGAGAACACGCTCGAGTCCTTCCTCACCGCGGCCGAGCTCGGCATCGACTGGGTGGAGGTGGATGTCCGCCGCACCGCCGACGACATGCTGGTGGTCGCGCACAACCCGGCCGACGAGGAGGGCGTGTTCTACGCGGACATGCGCGGCGGCGAGGCGGCCGACCGGGGTGCGTTGCGGGTCGAGGAGCTGCTGGAGGCGCTGCCGACGCAGGTCGGCGTCGACTTCGACGTCAAGACCTCGATGGAGGACGCGCCCCGCGACCGCGCGTTGACGACGATGGGGCAGCTCGCCTCCCTCGCGGAGCGCGAGTCCCTGCGCCGCGAGGTCCTCGTCACGTCGTTCGACCCGGGTGCCCTGGACATCGCCCGGGAACTCGCCCCCGGGGTGCCCCGGGGGCTGCTCACCTGGCTGGACTTCCCGATCGGCCAGGCGGTCGGCGCGGCGGCACACCTGGA
This sequence comes from Micromonosporaceae bacterium, assembly GCA_039649115.1. Lineage (GTDB taxonomy): Bacteria > Actinomycetota > Actinomycetes > Mycobacteriales > Micromonosporaceae > DATEJJ01. The sequence goes on from JBBWZQ010000313.1 coordinate 6,185, forward strand.
CGTGCAGGTGCTCGCGCCGCACTGGGGGTCGCTGCGGCCCAACAAGATCGAACCCGGGTCACTGCAGCGCCCGCTGCCGTATGTCGTGGACCTGGTGCACCAGAGCGGCCGGGAGTTCCTGGCGTGGTGCCCGGGGCCGGAGTTCGCCCAGAAGCTGCTGGACGCGGGCGTCGACGCGCTGTGCGTGAACGACGTGCCCACCGCGCTCGCGGCGCGCTGCGCGGAGGCCGCCACCTGACCATGCCGGTCACGCCGGGGACGGGATGAGCGCCGAAAACTGCCGGAAGACATCGTCGATCCGCAGGTGCTCCTCGCGCATCGTGCCCCGGTGCGCCTCGGTGAGCCGCACCACCCGGTTCACCACCGCCCGCGGCGTCGCCCGGACGGTCGCGACGAGCAGCTCGTACGCGCTCTCGTCGAGTACCTGCCGCGCGGCGCACTCGCTGCCCACCGCGCCGGGGTCGGCCAGTTGCCGCAGGCAGGTGTCGAGCCTCGGCACCTCCGGCGCGCTCACCGCGACCGCGTCCACGGCGGGACTGGCCGCCCCCTCGACCCGGTCCGCCTCCATGGTGTTCATCAGCGGGCTGACATCCCCGGCGACGGCCGGGTCGAACAGCCCGGGATAGGGCTGCTCCTCGTAGCCCGGATCGTGTCCGGCCACGTACAGCGGCGCCACCGCGTCCTGCCCGGACATCACGCCCAGCGCCAGGGCGAGCAGGTTGACCGGCCAGCCCAGGTCCCTGATCATGTGCAGCCGGCACACCCCGTCGTCCGGCGCCACCGCCGCGACGAGCATGAGGCGCGCCGACTCGCGCGCCGACTGCGCGTAGAAGACGGTGTCCGCCGCGTGCAGGCGGACCACGTCGCGCTCCCGGCACCAGCGCACCAGGCGGTCCAGGATGATCGAGTTGTCCACCACGTGGGTGAACCGCACCGCCGAGCACGCCGTGGCGCCCCGGGCCGCCGCGCGGGCCATCACCCATTCCCCCACCCGTTTGGAGCTGGCGTACACGTCGGCCGTGTACGGGCGGATCGCCTTGCCCGTCGAGGCGTAGACCACCCGCCGGACCCCCACCCGCTCCGCCGCCCACACCACGTTGTGCGTGCCCAGGACGTTGGTGCACGCGGTACGGGTGACCTGCCGCTCCGCCAGCCCCGGATCGCGCTGCGCGGCGAGGTGGAAGACGAGATCAGGGCGGTGGCACCGGAAGAAGCGCTCGATGTCGCGGTACCCGCGCACGTCCAGGTGCACGTACTCGACACCGGGCACCGGCCGGGCGGGCGGGGTGGTGGCCAGGCTGATCAGCCGGGCCGGCGCGAGCCCGCTGAGCTGCCGCAGCAGCGCGGTACCCACGCAGCCGCTGCCGCCCGTCACCACCACCGTCCCGCCGGCCACGCCGGCCATCACCTCGCGCTCCGCGAGCGGGATCGTCCGCTCCCGGATCGCCAGGTAGTACTCCAGCTCGCGGCGGCTGTCGGGGTATGTGGCGAGCAGTTGCGCGGTCAGTTCGGTCAGCCGCGACCGCAACGGTTCGCCGAGGAGCCCCTGCCGGGGCGGCGCTTCGCGTTGGATCTGGCGAATCAGCTGTTCGCTGGGGCTCATCGTCACCTCCATGGTCCGAGGGACAGGTCTTCGCGCGCGGGGCACCAGGCGGGGTACTACCGCGCATCCCACGACTCAAACCCCCGCCTCCCGCCCGGCCAGCGCCCGGGACATCCGCGCGTCGCTGACAGGAGATCCGTGCAAGCCGCTTGCACAGGCATGCACTACACTTGCACGCATGACGCGACGACTCGCCGAGGTGGCCCGTTACGTGGGGGTCAGCGAGGCCACCGTGAGCCGCGTACTCAACGGCAAACCGGGCATCTCCGAGGCGACCCGGGCCGCGGTCCTGACCGCGCTGGACGTACTGGGCTACGAGCGACCCAGCAAACTGCGCGGCGAACGCGCCCGGCTGGTCGGCCTGGTCCTGCCCGAACTCCAGAACCCGATCTTCCCGGCGTTCGCCGAGGTCGTCGCCGGCGCCCTGGCCAAGCGCGGCTTCACCCCGGTGCTGTGCACCCGCACCGCCGAGGGCGTCTCCGAGCAGGACTACGTCGACATGCTGCTCGACCAGCACGTGTCCGGCGTCATCTTCTCCGGTGGCCTGTACGCCCAGGCCGACGCCGACCACCACCACTACCGCCGGCTGGTCGCCCGCCGCCTGCCCGTCGTGCTGGTCAACGCCGCCATCGACGAACTGGACTTCCCCTGCGTCGCCACCGACGACCGGCACGCCGTCGACCAGGCCTACCGCCACCTCGCCTCGCTCGGCCACGACCACATCGGCCTGCTGCTCGGCCCGCCGGACCATGTCCCCTCCAACCGCAAGCTCGCCGCCTTCACCGCGGCCGGCGGCAACCCCACCCTGGTCCAGCGCGCCATGTTCCCCATGGACAGCGCCCACGCCGCCGCCGTCCGCCTGGTCAAGCACGGCGCCACCGGCATCATCTGCGCCAGCGACCCGCTCGCCCTCGGCGCCATCCGCGCGGTGCGCCGCCTCGGCCTGCACGTCCCCACCGACATCTCGGTCATCGGCTACGACGACTCCACGTTCATGACGTGCACCGACCCGCCGCTGACCACCGTGCGGCAACCCATCGAAGCCATCGGCCAAGCGGCCGTCGCCCTGCTGGCCAACCAGATCGCCGGCAATCCGGTACCCACGGACGAGATGCTCTTCGACCCCGAACTCGTCGTCCGCAGCTCCACCGCGATCGCCAAACCAGCCACCGCAGCCGCCGCAGCCTGACCGCCCCCGTTTCCTCGCCCGATGCCCCCTGCCCGCCGTGTCCGACCCACACGGCTCAGCGGTGCGCCCGGCTCGCTGCGCAACCCGCAGTCCGGCCGGTGCCTCGACGCACCCTCCGGTGCGACCGCCAACGGCACCCGCCTGCAGATCTGGGACTGCGACGGCACCGCGGCACAGAGGTTCGCGTCGAGTAAGGCAGCCGCGGCGGCCATCAGGTCGCGACGGGCGGGGGTAGGGTTACCCCTACCCCCGGACCAGGGGCACGCCGGATGGGATGAGCGCGCACACGTGTCTACCGTCGAGGGCATGACATCGAGCGCCCTGCTCGTCCGCCGCGGCACCAGCCCCGCGGCGCGGATGGTCCGCCAGGCCGCCGCCGACACCGGGTACCTCCTCGTCGGCTTCCCGCTCGCGGTGATCAGCTTCACCGTGATCGTCACCGGCATGTCCGTCGGCGTCAGCATGTTCTTCATCCTGGGCCTGCCCTTGCTGGTCGCCACGCTCTACGCGGCGCGCGGGTTCGCCGAGCTGGAGCGGCTGCGCATCCGGCCGGTACTGCACACGCCGGTCGCCCGGCCCAGGTACCGGCAGGCGCCGCCGGGAGCCAGTACGATGCGCCGGCTGATCGCGCCGGTCATCGACGGGCAGTACTGGCTCGACCTGCTGCACGGCCTGATCGTCTTCGCGATCTCCACGGTGACCTTCACGGTGATGGTGACCTGGTGGAGCTTTGCCGTCTCGGGCAGCCTGTACTGGCTGTACGGCTGGTTCACTCCGCGCGGCGGGAACGTCGGGATCGTGTTCGGCGGCCGGCAGCTCACCGAGGTCATCGGCATGGGCGGCTCGCCCCTCGCGCGGGTGGTGCTGTACACATCGATGGGCTTCTTCTTCCTGGGCACCCTGCCGCTGACCCTGCGCGGCCTGGCGCTGGCACAGGCGCACCTGGGCCGCGTCATGCTGTCCGGCATGGCCGAGATGCGCCAGCGCATCTCCGGCCTGGAGGCGGGCAAGGCGACCGCCGAGGCGCAGACCGCGGCGGCCCACTCGGCCGAGGCGACGGCGCTGCGCCGACTGGAGCGCGACATCCACGACGGTCCGCAGCAGCGGCTCGTGCGCCTCGCGATGGACCTCGGCCGGGCCCAGCAGCAGTGGGAGAGCAATCCGGCGGCGGCCCGGCAGATCACGGCCGAGGCACTGGTGCAGACCCAGGAGACGCTCAACGAACTGCGCGCGCTGTCCCGCGGCATCGCGCCGCCCATCCTCACCGACCGCGGCCTGCCGGCGGCGCTGGCCGCGCTGGCCGCGCGCAACCCGGTCGAGGTCGAGCTGGAGACCACCATCGTCGGCCGGCTGCACCCGGCGGTGGAGAACACCGCGTACTTCGTCGTCGCCGAGGGGCTGGCCAACGTCGCCAAGCACAGCGGGGCGCGCCTGTGCCGGGTCGGCGTGGAGCGGCTGGGCGACCGGCTGATCGTCATCATCACGGACGACGGGGTCGGCGGCGCGGACATCGCCAAGGGGCACGGCCTGGCCGGCCTCGCCGACCGGTCCCAGGCGGCCGGCGGCACGCTGAGCGTCAACAGCCCGGAGGGTGGGCCGACCACCATCGCGGCCGAGCTGCCGTGGCATTGACCGGCCAGGGCGGGTTGCGGATCGTCATCGCCGACGACGCGGTGCTGCTGCGGGAGGGGCTCATCCGGCTGCTCGCGGAGAACGGCCACGAGGTGGTGGCGGCCGTGGGCGACGGGCCCGCGCTGGTCGAGGCCGTCGCGGCCCACCACCCCGACGTGTCCATTGTGGATGTACGGATGCCGCCCTCGCACACGGACGAGGGGCTGCGCGCGGCGGTACAGGCCCGGGCGATGGTACCGGGGGCCCCGGTGCTGGTGCTCTCCCAGTACGTCGAGGTCTCCTACGCCGACGACCTGCTCGCCGACCGGGCCGGGGCGGTGGGCTACCTGCTCAAGGAGCGGGTCGCGCAGATCGCCGACTTCCTCGACACGCTGCGCCGGGTCGCGTCCGGCGCCACCGTGCTCGACCCTGACGTCGTCGCCCAACTGCTCGTACGCCGCCGGCGGGAGGATCCGTTGCGCAACCTGACACCTCGGGAGCGGGAGGTGCTCGCCCTGATGGCGGAGGGCCATTCCAACGGCGCGATCGCCCGCGCCCTGATGGTCACCGAGGGCGCGGTGGAGAAGCACGTGACGAGCATCTTCGCCAAGCTCGGCCTGCCCCCCGACGAGGAGCAGCACCGCCGGGTGATGGCGGTGCTGACCTTCCTGCGCGGCTGAGGGTCACGGCGCGGCCAGGGCTTCGGTGGGCGCCAGGCGGGCGGCGCGGATCGCCGGGTACAGGCCCGCGATCGCGCCGATGAGCAGCGGGGCGGCCACCCCACCGGCGGTCGCCCAGGCCGGCACGAGCGCGGGCCACGACTGCGCGGAGGCGTACAGGGTCGTCACCGCGATGCCGATGAGCACGCCGCCCGCGCCGCCGAGCGCGGACAGCAGCAGCGACTCGGCCAGGAACTGCAGCCGGATCTGACCCCGGGTGGCGCCGAGGGAGCGGCGCAGCCCGATCTCGGCGCGGCGCTCCAGGACCGAGATGACCATCGTGTTGGCCACGCCGACGCCGCCGACCAGCAACGCCACCGCCCCGAGCCCGAGCAGCAGGCCGGTGAAGGCGCGGTTGGTGGCCAGCCGGGCGGCCAGCGCGTCGGACGGCCGGGACACCTTGACCTCGTTGGGTGCCTGCGGGTTGGCGGTCGCGGCCAGCACGGCGCGGACCGCCTCGACCTCGGCGTCCTCGGTCCTGGTGTAGACCGTCGTCGGGTGCCCGTCGAAGCCCAGGTAGGTCTGCGCCGCGGTCCAGCCGACCAGGGCGGCCGAGTCCAGTTCCGGCGCGAGTGGCACCGGATCGAGGATGCCGACGACGGTGAACCACCGGTGCCCGAGGTACACCTGGATGTCCGTGCCCGCGGTGCCGATGCCGAGCCGCTGCGCGGCGGCGGCGCCCAACACCGTCGCCGGGTAGCGGGCGGTGGCCGCGTTGAGCCAGGTGCCGCTGGCCATCGCGGCACCGACCGTGCGCGGCAGGTCGAGGTGGGCCGCCTGCACCGAGAGGCCGCCGCTCTGCCCGGCCGGGATCCGGTCGCTGCGGTACACGTTGGTGTCGGCCACCTTGCCGGTCGCCGCCACCCAGGTGACCGGGCCGATCCGGGAGATCATCGCCACGGACTGGGTGGGCAGCGTCGCGTCGCCACCGAACAGGTTGTCCCCCGGCGCCACGGTGAGCAGGTTGGTGCCCAGGGCCGCGAGCTGCCGGTCCAGCTGGGCCCGGCTGGAGGAGGAGATGCCGACCACGGCGGTCATCGCGGCGATGCCGATCGCGATGCCCAGGGCGGAGAGGAACACCCGCAGCGGCCGGGTGCGCAGGCCGGCGCCGCCGACCCGCAGGACGTCGCGGGGGCGCAGCCGCGCCGGGGACAGGGCGGCGGCCATTCAGACCACCTCCCCGTCGCGCATGGCCACCTGCCGGGGCAGGCTCGCGGCGATCTCCCGGTCGTGGGTGATGACCAACACGGTGGTACCGGCGGCGTGCAGCTCGCGCAGCAGGTCGATCACTCCGGCCCCCGACGTCGAGTCCAGGTTGCCGGTCGGCTCGTCGGCCAGCAGCAGCGCCGGCTGCCCGACCACGGCACGCGCGATGGCGGCCCGCTGCTTCTCGCCACCGGACAGCTCGTGCGGCCGGTGCTGCAGCCGGTCGCCGAGACCGACCCGGTCCAGCGCCGCCCGCGACCGGCGCCGGCGTTCCCCGATCGGTACGCCCGCGTACAGCAGCCCGTCCGCGACGGTGTCCACCGCGGACTGCCCCTGCGCGAGGTGGAACTGCTGGAACACGAAGCCGATCCGGCGCGCCCGCAACGCCGACAGCTCGCGGTCCGACAGCGACGCGACGTCATGCCCGTCGATGCGCACCGTCCCGGCTGACGGCCGGTCCAGCGTGCCGATCAGGTGCAGCATGGTGGACTTGCCCGAGCCGGACGGCCCCACGATGGCGACCATCTCGCCCCGCCCGACCGACATGGTGACGCCGCGCAGCGCGGTGACCCCGCCGGGATACGCCTTGCTGACGCCGTCCAGTTCCACGAGCGCGTTCATGCGGGGATCCCCACCGTCATGCCCTCGGCCAGGCCCGTGCCGGAGACCTCGACCCGGCCGGCGGCGAACAGGCCGGTCTGCACCGGGACGATCCGGGTACCGCTGCCCTGCACCACCTGAACGCCGTACCCGCCCTCGGCGAGGGCGAGCAGCGCGGCCACCGGTACCGACAGCACGTTCTCGCGCCGGGAGGCGGTGAAGCTCACGTCCGCCGCCGCCTCGTCCAGGCCGGCCAGCGCCTTCTCGTCGTCGACCGTGACGGTGACCTGGATCTTCGTGGTCTCCGGGTTCTGCCCCTCGGCCGGCTTGATCACCGTACGGCTCCTGGCAATCCTGCCGGGTACCGTCCTGCCGTCCGCCAGCGTGACGCCCACCGCGGCGCCCTTGCGGGCCAGCCGCTGGTCGGACACGTCGAGTTCCACGACGACGACCGGCGACGTGCCGGTGTAGGTCAGCAGCGGGGTGCCCGGGCCGGCGGCGTCCCCGACGGCCGCCTTCTGGGTGTCCACCCGCACCGGTCCGGGCGCGTACCCGACGCGGCCCAGCTCCACCGTGCCGGTCTTGGGCAGCCCCAGGTCGCGCTGCCACTTCTTCACGGCGGTTGCGGTCGAGCCGGAGTACGTGTCGTCCACCGTGAACCCCCGGTACCCGAGCGCGTACAGGTTGCGCTCGAACTGCGTGACGTCCGCGCCCTTGGTACCCGGCGCCAGCGCGCGGTAGGCCGGCAGCGCGCCGTACAGCAGCACGACCGGGGTGTTGTCGAGCCGGTACAGCGCCTGCCCCCGGGTGAGCGTGCTGCCGGCCGCCGGCAGGGCGGTCACGGTACCGCCGATCCGGCTGGCCAGCGTGCCCGCGTCGCCGTAGCCCAGCTCACCGGTCTCGGTCTGGGTGTCCACGAGCGTCTGCCGCGTCACCTTCGCGGTCGCCGGGGGAAGTCCCCCGGCGCCACCGTCCGGATCGACGTGCGGGCCCGCGCCGAAGCCGTACCCGCCGGCCGCCGCCACTCCGGCACCGACCGCGAGCACCGCCACCGCGACCAGCACCCCCCTGGCAACCCGGGTCATCCGATGCCTGCCGTGTTCTGTGCCGGTCCCGGCTGGCCCGACGGCGGCACCGGCATGTACGTGTTGCAGGCCTGCTGCGCCGCCTTGAACGTCGCACCGTTCGGGTCCATCCCGAGCTTGCTGTTGTCCAGCGCCAGGCCGGAGTCGGTCGGGTCGGGGAAGTTCGGCACGCCGTGCTCCCGCATGCACTGGGAGAACTTCCGCAACTGCGCCACCACACTCGGGTCCGCCTTGGTCGGCTCACCGCCGTTGGGCAGGTACTTCCGGCACTTCTGCATCGCCGCGTCCACCTTCGCCCGATCGGTACCCTCGGGGACGTCGATGCTGATCCCGCCGCCGTTCACCTTCGGGTCGGGGAAGTTCGGCACGCCGTTGTTCCGCATGCACCGCGCGAACTGCAGCGCGCGCTCCTGCTCGGTCAGCCCGTCGGGCGCCGCGGTGCCGGTGGCCGTCGCGGCCGGGGAGCCGGCGGTGGCCACTCCGTCGTGCCTGCCCGCCCCGCCGCAGCCGGCCACCGCCAGGGCCAGCAGCAGGCCGAGCGCGAGCCCTGTTGTCCTGCGCATGATCGCCTCCCTCGTCCGGGGCCGGGAGCCCGGCCACAGGTCGAATCAGAGCAGGCGGCGGGTTTCCCGGGCATTTCCGCAGACGTTGACGCCGAGGTGACGTCACCGTGGGTCACCATGGGTGCATGCGCATCCTGGTGGTCGAGGACGAACCGCTGCTCGCCGACGCGGTGGCCGAGGGGCTGCGGCGCGACGCGCACGCGGTGGACGTGGTGCACGACGGCGCCGCCGCCCTGGAACGGATCGGCGTCAACGACTACGACGTCGTGGTGCTCGACCGCGACCTGCCGGTGGTGCACGGCGACGAGGTCTGCCGGAAGCTCGCCGCGCACGACTCCTCGGTGCGGGTGCTGATGCTGACCGCCGCCGCCGACATCGAGGACCGGGTCGCCGGACTCGCCCTGGGCGCCGACGACTACCTGCCCAAGCCGTTCGCGTTCCGGGAGCTGGCCGCCCGGGTGGTCGCCCTGGGCCGGCGCGCCCGGCCGGCCGCGCCGCCGATCCTGCACCGCGCCGGCATCCGGCTCGACCCGCACCGCCGCGAGGTGTACCGCGACGGCCGGTACGTGCCGCTGTCCCGCAAGGAGTTCGCGGTGCTCGCCGAGCTGCTGCGCGCGGAGGGCGCCGCGGTCTCCGCCGAGCAGTTGCTGGAGAAGGCGTGGGACGAGAACGCCGACCCGTTCACGCACGCCGTCCGGATGACGATCCTCAAGCTGCGCCGCAAGCTCGGCGACCCGCCCGTGGTGCTGACCGATCCAGGAGTGGGGTACCGGATCCCGTGACCCGAACCAGGCTGCCCAGGCTGACCATCCGCAGCCGGCTGACGCTGGTCTACGGCGGGCTCTTCCTGCTCGCCGGGCTGCTGCTGCTCGGCGTCACGTATGTGCTCGTCTCACAGCGGGTGCCGGACGGCAACCAGACCATCACCTCGGGGACCCTGAGCAGCGGGCAGCCCACCGCGCCGGCGTCCTCGGGCCACGGACCCACGGACACCCAGGGCCAGGGCCAGGGCCAGAGCCAGACGCTGGTCACCGAGGCCACGGACAAGACCCGGCACGACGCGCTGGGCGCGCTGCTCACCCAGGGCGGGATCGCGCTGGTCGTGGTCGGCGCCGCGGCCGTCGCGTTCGGCTGGCTGATCGCCGGCCGGCTGCTGCGGCCGCTGCACCAGGTGACGGAGACCGCCCGGCGCATCGCCGAAGCCCCGGCGGCGGATCGCGGGTTGCACGAGCGGATCGCGCTGGACGGCCCGCGCGACGAGATCACCGACCTGGCCGGGACGTTCAACGTCATGCTGGAACGCCTCGACCACTCCTTCGACGCGCAGCGGCGGTTCATCGCCAACGCCTCGCACGAGCTGCGCACGCCGCTGACCCTCAACCGGACGCTGCTGGAGGTCGCGCTGGAATCCGGTACCGGGTCACCGGAGGTACGCCAGCTCGGCACCACGCTGCTCAAGGTCAACGCCCGGCACGAACGGTTGATCGACGGCCTGCTCCTGCTCGCCCGCTCCGAACGCGAGCTGCTCGAACGTTCCTACGTCGACCTGGCGGACATCGTCGAGCACGTGACCGCGCAGGTATCGCAAGCGGCGGTCACCGTGCGGGTCGAGGCCGCGGAGGCGCCGACCGCCGGCAACCCGGTCCTCCTCGAACGGCTCGTGCAGAACCTGGTCGAGAACGGGGTCCGGCACAACCTCGCCGAGCACGGCTGGGTACGGGTCACCACCGGTACCCGGCCGGACGGCTCGGCGGTGCTGGAGGTGACCAACACGGGGCCCGTGGTGCCCCGGTACGAGATCCCGAGCCTCTTCGAACCGTTCCGGCGGCTGGCCGCGGACGGGAACGCAGCCGGGAACGCGGACCGGAACGCGGAACGCCCGAGCACGCCACCCGGCACCGGGCTGGGCCTGTCGATCGTCCGGGCCGTCGCCCGCGCCCACGGCGGTGACGTGCGGGCGCAGCCGCGCGACGGCGGCGGGCTGGTGGTCGCGGTCACCCTCCCGCCGCCGCCCCGGGACGGGTGAGGCGGAGGTTCCGGCCCCCCCGGCTGGAACCTCCGCCCCCCGCCAGGTCTACGGGCCCGGAACGCTCATCACGTAGACCTTGCTGTTGCCGTCGGTGTTGTCGTGGGAGGCCATGAACACCCTGCCTTCGGCGACCGCCAGCGGCGCACCGAGGTAGTTCTGTTCCTCGCTGAGCTGGCGGAACGAGATCGGCTGGCAGACCACCGCGCCGCAGCCGGCGGCGTTGAACGAGTACACGCCCGCGTCGACCGGGAACCCGGACGCCGGGCCCTTGCCGACGAAGACAACGCCGTTGACCACCGACGGCGCGGACGCGAAGCCGCCGGCGAAGTTCACGCCTGTCCACAGTGGATCGCACTGCGGCCGGCCACAGCCGGCGGCCGGGTAGGCGGCGACCACGCCGACGGTGTTGGGGTCGGGTGTGCCCTGGGTCGTCGCGTACACCACGGAACCGGCGACCGCGGGTGTCGAGTCCACGCCGCCGTCACCGGTGTTGTACGTGCGCAGCGGCTTGCACACCGGGCCCCCGCAGCCCGCGGCCGGGAAGGCGAGCAGGTGGAAGTCCGTGTTCGTACCGTCGCCGAACAGCGTGCTGGAGCCGACGAACACGGTGTCACCGGCCACCGTGGGCGAGCCCGTCCGGCCGCCCGGGCCGCCGAGGTCCGCGGTCCACAGTGGACCGCACGTGGTCGACGGGCAACCGGTGGCCGGGAAGACCAGCAGCCGGCCGGTGAACAGGTCCGGGGTGGACAGGAACGTGCTGACGTACACGAACCCGTTGCCGACCGCCGGCGTGAGGATCAGCTCGTTGGCCATGCCCTGGCCGACCCACAGCGGCGCGCACAGCGGCTTGCCGCACCCGGCGGCCTTGAACGCGTACAGGTGCCCGCTGAAGTCGCCGACGTAGGCGATGCCGTTGGCCACCGCGACCGAGGAGTCGATGACCGCGTCCGCGAGCTGCCCGCGCCAGGTCGCCTTGCACGTCGTGCTGCCGCAGCCGGCCGCCGGGAAGGCGTACAGGAAGTGGTCCGCCGATCCGATCAGCACCAGGCCGCCGGCGACCGCCGGGGTGCTGGTGATGTCGTTGTCGGTGTGCCCGGTCCACAGCGGCTTGCACAGCGCCGCCGCGCAGCCCGCGGTCGAGAAGGCGGAGAGATTCCCGTCGAAGCCGGCGATGTACATGACCCCGCTCGCGACCACCGGGCCGCCCTCGGTGGCGGTGTTCTGGCCGAAGCCCGCGGTGGAGACGGTCGTCAGGCCGGTGACGTTGCCGGGGTTGAACGCGCGTTCGTCCGGGTTGGTGTTCAGGTGCCGCGCGGTCTGCCCGAACTGCGACCACTGGCTCAGTGCGGCCGGCTTCGGCACGGCCGGCGCGGCAGGCGCGGCGGTCGCCCCGGCGGCCGGGGCCACCGCGAGGCCGAGCGGCACGAGGAACACGAAAATGACGAGCCTTCGAAATCGGGACGGTAATGGCATGAGGCCCTCCAGAACGGCATTCCGCGTTTGGGCGACATCACGCGTAGGTACTGGATCGAGGTTCACTCAGGCCGGCCCGGAAAGCGGCCTGGCGCGTCTTTCGCTGCCGGCGTTCTGCCGCTACCTGCCGCCGGAATTGACCTACCCCTAGGGGTGGACGGACAGCAGCCCAGGCCAAGGGCCTCCGGCTGGTTCCGTACAGTTATTGGCGTCAATACGCATGCGCGACACAGGCCGGGTCGTCGGTTTTCATAGACTGACTCCGATGGCGCTCTCCGCTCAGCTTCCGACCTGCCACACCAGCACCAGACGGGCCCAGCTGGTGGCGGCCGCGGTCGGCTGCCTGGACGCGTACGTCCACGCGTGGGTCGCGGCGCCGCCCGGCATGCCGGAGGACGCCGGTCCGGCGGTTCTCGCGGCGCTGGCCGGGGCGACCGCGCATCCGGACGCCGAGTGGCACGCCAGCCGGGCCGTGACGGTGTGGCAGCACGGATTCCACCGGGGTACCGCGGGCATCGGCCTCTACCGGGGACAGGCGGGGTACGCCGCCGGGCTGGCCTGCGCGGCGACCCGGCAGCCGCGGCTGCGCGCGCTGGCCGACTGGGAGGCGCAGGCGCTGGCCGAGCGCTGGGCCGTCGCGCCGGTGACCCGCGACGAGTACACCCTGGTCGCCGGCGCACCCGGGGCGATCCTGGCGCTGGCCTGTGCGGAACGGCCCGATCCCGACCGGGTGGTGCCGCTGGCCCGGCGGCTCGCGGCCGTCCCGGAGTGGCCGCCGGACATGGACACCGGCCTCGGGTACGGGGTGGCCGGGGTGGCGGCGGCGCTGCGCGCGGCGTGCGACATCGTCCGCCCGGCCGGCGACCTCGCGGCCGCCCTGCGCCGCGCGTGCGACTGGCTGGTCGGTCGCTCCACTGTGGACAGCCAGGCGGTGCCGACCTGGCCCGTGCCGGACAGCGGCTGGGCGCACGGCACCCCGGGCATCGCGTGGACGCTGTGGGACGCCGGCCGGGTGCTCGACGACCCGCGCCTGCGCCGCCGTGCGCTGCGCGCGATGGACTCGTACTGCGGGCAACTGCTCCGGTCCGACCTCCCGCCACGGGCGGCCCTGACCTTCGCCCACGGCGTGGCCGGAAGCCTCGCCGTCGCGGACGCCTTCGCCCGCCACGCCCACCTGCCCAGCGCGCACGACCTGCGCGACCGGATCGCCGAGCACCTCGTCGACCGGCTGGCCGAGGTGCGTGCCCTGGCCGACCACCAGATGCTGCTGCTCGACGGCGCCTGCGGCGTGCTCGCCGCGATGCTCACCGCCGGCGGCGGGGACCGGCGCTGGCTGACCCAGTACGGCCTGCGGTGACGGCGCCGCCCGAGCCCGCACCCACCTCGGCGAACACCGCCGCGGCGGCGCGCCGGTGCGGCGTGGCCCCGGCGGCGTCGCCGGCCCGCTCCAGCGCCGCGGCGAGGAGCTGGTGGGCACGGGCCACCCCCAGCCGGTGACCCGCCTCGGTGAGGATCGCGAGCGCCTGCCCCGCCTCGTCGACCGCCTGCCCGACCCGACCCAGGCCGAGCCGCGCCGCCGCCAGCGCGCTCGCCGCGTGCCCCTCCAGCACCCGGTAGCGGCGCTCCCGCGCCAGCCGCAGCGCCAGTTCGGCCCGGGCCTGCGCGCCGCGGGCGTCGCCCGCGTGGGCCAGCGCCTGCGCCGCCCCGACGAGCGCGACCACCTCCGGGTACGCGCCCTCGATCTCGCGGGCCAGCCGCAGCGCCTCGTCGTGGCGCAGCACCGCCTGCCGGTACCGGCCCGCGCGATCCTCGATGCCGCCGAGCGTGGCCAGCACGCCGGCCTCGGTCTGCCGGTCGCCGTTGTCGCGGGCCAGCAGCAGCGCGGCCCGGGCCCGCTCCCGAGCCACGGCCTCGTGCCCGGCGTCCAGGTCGACCTCCGCGAGGATGCGCAGCGCCTCCGCCTCCGCACCCCGGCCGCCCGCCTCGCGCTGCAGGTCCAGGGCCTGGTCGAGGTGCGTGCGGGCGAGGTCGAGCCGGCCCAGCGCGTGGTACACCTCGCCGAGGTTGGCCAGGTTGATCGCCTCACCCGGGCGGGAGCCGATCTGCCGCACCAGCGCCAGCGCGCGGCGGTACCCCTCGCCGGCCCGGTCCAGCTGGCCCAGCTGGATGTGCAGCGCGCCGAGGTTGCCCAGGGCGGTGGCCTGCCCGGCGAGCCAGCCCGTCTGCTCGCACAGCGCGATCGCCTGGGCGAAGTGCTCGGCCGCCTCGGGCAGCCGGCCCAGCTGCCAGTACACGGTGGCGAGGTTGCCCACCACAGTGGACTCCCCGTCCAGCCAGCCGGCCTCGCGGGCCAGCGTGAGCGCCTGCGCGTACTCGTCGACGGCCGGCCGGTAGCGGCCCTCGCAGCGGCGGATCGAGGCCAGGCTGAGGTGCGCGGAGCTCTGCCCGGACAGGTCCCCCGCGGTCGCCGCGGCGGCCAGCCCCGCCTGCGCCGCGGCCTCCCAGTCGACCGTGTTGAGGCGCAGGAAGAAGTAGCCGCGCAGCGCGTCGGCGAGCAGCCAGGCCACCGGCCGGGAGCCGTGCTCGGCGGCGTCCTGGATCACCGCGAGCAGGTTGGGCCGCTCGGCCTCCAGCCACGCCAGGGCCGCGGCGTGGTCGGCGAAGGCGAGCGCCGCCGGGCCGTCGCCGGTGGGCAGGGCCAGCCGGGATTTCTCCGGGTACAGCAGCCGCGCGGCGGTGTCCACGGTGTTGAGGTACCACTGGTGCAGCCGGTCCAGCGCCGCCGCCCGCTCCGCCGCGCCGTCCTGCTGGACGCGCTCGGTCGCGTAGAGCCGCAGCAGGTCGTGGAACGCGTACCGACCCGGCGCGCACTGGTCGATCAGGTGCCCGGCGGCCAGCCGGTCCAGCAGCCGGGCCGCGTCCGCGCGGAGGCCGCCGACCAGTGCGGCGGCCGCTTCCGCCGTGACGTCGGGCCCGGGTGCCAGGCCCAGCCGGCGGAACAGCACGCGCTCCTCGGGCGCCAGCGTGGCGTACGAGAGGTCGAAGGCACCCCGCACCGCGGCCTGTTCGTCGTCGTCGGACTCCAGCGCGGACAGGCGGTTGCCGGCCCGCAGTTCGGCGACGTAGCCGGCGATGGTCTGCTGCTCCGGCTGGTGGGCCAGGTTGGCGGCGGCCACCCGCAGCGCGAGTGGCAGCCGGGCACACGCCTGCGCCAGTTCGGCGAGCGCCGCCGGTTCGGTGCGGGCCCGGTCGTCGAGGACCGACACGAGCAGGTCGCCGGCCTCGGCCTCGGTCAGCACGTCCAGCCGCAGCCGCCGGGCGCCTTCCCGGGCGGCGAGCCCGGCCAGCCGGTCCCGGCTGGTGATCAGCACCAGGCAGCCGGCGCTGGCCGGGAGCAGCGCGCGCACCTGCGCCGGATCGCGCGCGTTGTCCAGCAGCACGAGGAGCCGCTTGTCCGCCAGCAGGCTGCGGTACAGGCCGGCCGCCTCGGCGGGGTCACCGGGGATCTCCTCGGCCGGCACGCCCAGCGCGCGCAGGAACCCGGCCAGCGCCTGTACCGGCCGCAGCGGAGGTGCGGAGGCGTACCCGCGCAGGTTCACGTACAGCTGGCCGTCGGGGAACCGGTCGCGCAGCCGGTGTGCCCAGTGCACCGCGAGCGCGGTCTTGCCCACCCCCGCGGTACCGGCGATCACCGCGATGGTCGGCGCGGTGCGAGTACCGGCCCGCGCCGCGTCGCCCGGCTCGGGCAGCAGCCCGTCCAGTTGCTTCAGCTGCGCCGTCCGCCCGGCGAACCCGGGCACGTCCGCCGGCAGGTGCGCGGGTACCGCCAGCTCGCGGTGCTCCTGTGGCGCGTCGGGGTCGGCCGGCGGCGGGTCGGTCTCCGCTGCCCGGCCCGGCAGGTCGTGGCGCAGCACCCGCAGGTGCGCCTCCTGCAACTGCGGTCCGGGCTCGATGCCCAGCTCCTTGACGAGGCGGGTGCGGAGGTCGCGGAAGACGGCCAGCGCGGCGGCCTGCTGCCCGCAGCCGGCCAGGGCCAGCATCAGCCGCGCGTTCACTCCCTCGTGCAGCGGCTCGTCGCCGGCGACCGCGCGCACCGCGACCAGCGCCTGCTCGTGCTGGCCCAGCTCGATGGCGAGGTCGGCGAACGACAGCGACACCGCCAGCCGCCGCTGCGCCACGGCCACCGCCGCCGGGTGCAGGCGCAGCCGGGGATCGGCGTCCGCGAGCACCGGTCCGCGCCAGCACGCCAGCGCCTCGCCGGACACCTGGTGCGCGCCGGCCCGGTCGCCCGCGTCCAGCGCGCGCTGGGCCTGCCCGGCCAGCTCGTCGAAGCGGACGAGATCCAGATGTCCGGCGTCGAGCGCGAGCCGGAAGCCGGCCCGGGTGGCGGCCAGCACGTCGCCGGCCGGCGGGTCCGGTCCCGACTGGAGGATCGCGCGCAGCTTGCCGGCGTACGAATGCACCAGGCGGCGCGCGGTCGCCGGTGCCGAGGCCGGCCAGAGCACATCGATGATCTCGCGCACCGAGACGGTCCGGTCCGGCTGGATCGCGAGCAGCCCCAGCAGGTGCCGCAGCCGGTGCGACTCGACCTCGACGGTGGTGCCATCACGCCGGACCGCGAGCGGGCCCAGCACCGCGACCTGCGGGCGGGCCGGCGCGTCCCCGCCCGTGCCCGCCGCGGGGGCGGCCCCACCCGCACTGATCAGCAGCGCGCGCCGGTCCCTGCCGGCCAGCGCGAGCGCGTCGGCGAACCGTTGCACGGACGGCGCGCGGGGGTGCTGGACGCGACCCTGCTCGATGTCGCGCAGCGCCCGTACGCTGACCCCGGCGCGCTCCGCCAGCTCGCGCTGGGTCAGTCCCGCGCTGAGCCGGAATCCGCGAAGTAGTTGCCCGAAGGTCTGCGATTGCCGCCCCATGGTCGATGACAACCCCAGTCCGTCATGATCCGGCTGATCTATGCGTCCCGGCCAATTGTGCCCGGAATTGTCAACGCACCCCAGCACTCCACGCGGAACGCATGCCGATTCCGCCGCTGGTACCAATCACCGCGAATGTGACGACGCAGCCCGGTGAAACGCGCGGACCTGCCGCTGGTACCGGTCATTGAGTGGGCGGCCGTGGCCGGGCCGGCGCCGATGTTCGCGATGCCCGCGGCGTCAGCGCACGCGGCGCGGGGCGACGGACGGTCCGCAATCCTCGAGCCGGCACCGGCACGCAACCGGACCGGTGCCGACTCGCCACCGCGGCAGGCTCTCTGTCAGTCATGTTGGTTTGCCTGTCAGTACGGCCGGTAACAGCAGCGCACCCCGGTGTGTATGGCGGTGCGCAGGTGGTTGCCGACGGCGGGGTCGTTGGCGGTGATGCGGTCCAGCGCGCGCCGGATCGCTTTGCCCACCGCGATGCGGGCCCGCTCGTCGCTGGTGGTGAAGGCGCGTGCCCGGCCGCCGAGGCCGGCGGCGGAGGCCAGCTCGGCGAGCAGCCAGTCGCGTTCGGACCGGACCAGGTCCGCCCGGTCGAAGTCACCATGGGACTCGTACGCGTCGATCTCGTCCTGAAGCTTGGACAGCCGCCTGCGGTATTCACGTTTGGCTATGTCATCCAGGACGGGTTGGTTGGTGCCGGCGGCGCCCCGGGCGACCGCGGGATTGGGCAGCCCCGGACCGGAGGCCAGTTCGACGGCCCGGATCTCCTGCGCGGGATTGGCCATCAGCGTGGCGAGGTACTGCATGCCGCGGCTGTGCTCGACAAGCACCGTCCGGTGGCCCAGGGTGATCTCCCATTGCCGGCCCCGGCGGCGGCATGTCGCCGGCTCGGCCGCCCCGGGCCCGGTCCCACAGTGGCGCCGGTCCGCCGGCAGGGTCATGCCCAGCCCGGCCGCGTCACGCACGGCGACCTCGTGTTCCCGTTGTGCGATGGCCGCGTCGCCGGGCCCGTTGCGGCGGGTCAGGGCCTGCGCCAGCCGCGCGCGGGACGTCACCGCGGCGGGCCAGTGCCCGAGCGCGAGGTTGTCGCCGACCGCGGCGCGCAGGTGACCGACGGCGCGGTCCGGGTCGCCCGTGGTGAGGCAGGCGACGCCCAGCGCCTGCTGGACAGACCCGAAACACGCCACGCCGAGACTGGCCACCATCGGCAGCGCCGCGTACGGGGCGAGCAGGTCGTAGGCCGCCGCCGAGGTCTGCGCGTCGTCGAGCAGATGGGCGGCCTCCACCACGCCGTACATCGCCACCAGCCAGCTGCTGGACCGGGGCAGCCGGCCCAGGTCGCCGCCGCACAGTTGGGCCAGCGCGCCGGCCGCCTGCCGGTGCTCCCCGGCAACCGCCGCGGCCACCGCCAGAGCACCGAGATAGGAGTTGTCCACCGCGCTGAGCGTGGGCGAGTTCACCAGGTCGCGCAGCGTGGGCACGAGTTCACCGATGCGCCCCTGGTACCAGCGGATGGCTATCATCTGCGCGCCGTACCAGCCGGTCGCGTCCGCGTCGCCGGCCGCCCTGCCCCCCTGCGCGCACGCCGCGGCCTGCGACTCGGCCTGCGGGAACCGGCCGGCGCGGATGCTCCGCATCACGGCGATCGCGTCGACCACGAACCCGACCGCCAGATGGTCCTGCTCCGCGAGGGCATCGCGCAGCTCCGCGATGCCCCGCTCGGCGTGCGGGTCCCCGTCCAGGATGCGGTCCACGGTGCGCCACAACAGCCCCATCACGAGGTCGCTGCGCCGCCCGGTCCGGGACGCCTCCGCGATCAGTTCCTGGCCGAGGGCTTGCCGCAGGTCGCCGTGGTCCGGCCCCAACACGCAGTGATGGGCCACGCTGGCCGCCTCCGCGCGGGTGACCGGGTCGCCGACCCACCTGGCATCCTCCAGCAGGCCGAGGATCGCGGCGTGTTCCCCGTTGCGGTAGTCGACCTCGCCCGCCAGGCGGATCCGCAGCCGCAGCCCCAACGGCGATTGCGGGTCCACTGTGGCCAGTGCGCGGCGCAATCGCGCCTCCACGACCGCGCCGGCGGCCATGCTGCGGTGCTCGTGCACCCACAGACCGGCCATCCCCACGGCAGCCAGAGCCATCGCGGTGGGATCGCTTTCCCGCTCGGCCGCGCGGTAGGCCGCGTCGAACCACTCCCGGCCGGCCTGCAGATCCCCTTCCGAGTACAACGCCCGCTCCCCGCCCCGCAGCAACGCCCCCACGTCACCACTGGCGGGTGCCGGCAGCAGCGCCGGACCGCAGTCCGGCGCACACGTCCGTGCGCTCATTTTTGTCCCCCCGGCTTGACACGCGCAGCACCGGTGAATGGTTCACCGAAACACTCACCGCCGGAAACGTCGGCGCGCCGGCCCCCCGCCCGCACGCCGACCTATTGCCGTTTCTATCCGATCTCGACGGATACTTCGTACACCTCCGTCGTGCGGTTGCCGGCACGCTCGCGCACCCGCATCACCGCCTCCTTGCCAGGCCCCGTTGACAGGCGGAACACCTTGCCGGACCCGGGGTCGAGCCAGGCTCGACCGAAGTGCACACCCTCTTCGGCGTCGATCGCCGGGTCCGCCTCGTGCGCGGCCCTGGGCTGCGCACCGGTCACCCCGACGGAGCCGCCGTGCACGTCCACGAACTTCGCCATCTCGCGGTACTCCCTCCAATGCTTCATGACTGTGCCATCGTCGGACCATCTGGCCTGTCGCACATCGGTCAAAGCACCTATCAAGGTCGTTGGTGGTGACCTAGAGTCCCGACCCGCACCTGCCGCCCCGGCTGGGTCGGGTGGCCCCTGTGCCCGGCACTGATCGGCCGCGACGACCTTTTCGCGCTGGCCGGCCGCCGGTTGAATGCCGTCCTCGGTGTGTCGGGTTCAGGACACCTGCTGTTCCTTTGCCGGTGAGGCCGGAACCGGCAAGACGCGGCTGCTGGCCGAGGTCTGCGACCGGGCGGCGGCCGAGGAGCACCTGCCCGAGGCGCGGCGGCTCGGCGAACAGATGAGCGAGCGGCAACGCCTGTCCCCCGGCGCTACGGGGCC
>JBBWZQ010000314.1:0-2550 GCA_039649115.1 Micromonosporaceae bacterium
GCGCTCCGGTTGTCGCAGGAGTGGCGCATCATCGATCCGCCACAGGTGATCGAGATGCGTGCCGGTCGCCGTGTCGGGCACCGCCTGGCCCGCGCCGTCACCGACCGAACCGACGTATTGCGCCGCATGGACGATTTTCTCGGCGGTGGCGACACGCACGACCTGGTGCGGCACGAACTCCGCGCCACCCTCGACATGGTGCGCGGCGCTTCCTACACCGACAAGGTTGGGCGTTCCCTGCTCGCGGCCGTTGGTGAGCTGTGCCACCTTGCCGGTTGGGTGGCGAGTGATGCTGGCCTGCACCATATCGCCGAACGCTACTACCTCGGCGGCGTCTCGGCGGCTCACGCGGGGAAGCATCAGCCGTTGGCCGCCAACTTGCTCTCGCAATTGGCGTATCAAGTAGCGAACGTCGGCGACCCGCGCGAGGCCGTGCTGCTCGCCTCCACCGCCTACCAGGGCGCCGAGCAGACGGCCACCCCTGCCGCACGGGCCATGCTGCTCGAACGCGTCGCCTGGGCGCACGCCAAGTTTGGCGACGCGCAGGCCACCAAGAAAACGCTCGACGCGGTTGACGACGCCTTTTCCGCCAGCAAGCCCGAAAGCGAACCGGCCTGGACGTACTGGTTCGACCGCAAGGAAATTGACATAATGGCTGGACGCTGCCTTACCCAGCTCAAGCAGCCGGAGCACGCCATCGAGTTGCTCACTCACGCGGTCGACGGGTACGACAGCACGCGTGTCCGCGAACTGGCGTTGTATCTGTCTTGGCTGGCCGAGGCGCACGTCTACGCCGACAACATCGAGGAAGCGGCCACCCACGCCACCCGCGCCTTGCAACTGTCCGCCGGTACCACCAGTGCGCGCAGTGTTGGTCGGTTGCGCGCGGTACGCCAACTCCTGATGCCCTACCACGGCAACAATGCTGTGGACGAGTTCGAAGAACAGGCGAAAGCGCTCCTCGACTAACGGGCAGGCGGGTCACGGCAGGGTCAAATGACCTGCATGACGCTGGGACGAGCCACCCACCCAGATTGATCCGGCGTCCGGCAAGTCCTCACTGCTACCGGCCGGACTGCTGCCTGCGGTGGCGCGCGGGCTGCTCACAGCCGAGTCGGCGGGCTGGCCACGCCTGGTGATCACGCCGATCCGGGACCGTTGGCGGAGGTGGGCAGGCACCCGGGCTGCTCGCCTCGGCTGCGACCGTGATCGCCGGTACACCGGGGTCAACCTTTGGTGGGGGGCCGTCGTCCTTGGTAGCGACGAAAGGAGAGCCTGTGCGTTGGCAGCGAAGCTTCGAAGGGCTGGACAGCCTCGTCGCGCAGCGCGGCACTGCCCTGCTCGCGACCGCGGTCCTGCTGACCGGCAGTCGGGCCGCCGGGGAGGACCTGCTGCAGGCCGCGCTGGAGCGGTTGATGCGCCAGTGGCACCGGGTGCACGGCGACAAGGAGGGGTACCTGCGGCGGATCCTGTACCACCTCGCGGTCGACCAGTGGCGCAGCCGCCGGCGGCGGCCGGAGGTGCTGACCGACGTCGAGCCGGCCGGGCAGGCCGACGACACCGAGGCGGTACACCTGCGGCAGGCGCTGATCCAGGCGCTGGCGACGTTGCCACCGCGGCAGCGGGCCGTGCTGGTGCTGCGGTACTGGGAGCAGCTCAGCGAGGCCGAAGCCGCCGAGACGCTCGGGTGCTCCATCGGCACCGTCAAGTCCTCTGCCTCGCGCGGGCTGACCCGCCTGCGCGAGCTCACCTCAGCCTGGGCGCTGGACGGCGCCCCGGCATGGAACGGAGCGCCCCATGACCACTGATCTGGAGAACCAACTCACCGCCGGGATGCGCGAGCAGGTCGCCGGCATCACGCTGACCAGCGACATCCTCGGCGCGGCGCAGCGCCACCACCAGCACCGCGCGGTGCTGCACCGTACCGCCTACGCGGCCGGCGTCGTGGGGCTGGCCGGTGCGCTGGCCGCGGTGGCGGCGGTCGCGGGTACCGGGCACCGGCCGGTCATCCCGGGCCGGCCGCCGGTCGCGGCCACCGAGCCGGCGAACGTGCGGCTGGCGGCGGCGGTCGCGGCCAGCCAGGCGGTCAGCTACAAGGTGAAGCTGACCGCCGAGACCAAGGGGCAGCCGGGCAGCCGGCAGACCACCGAGGGCGCGGTCGACCCGGCCACCTCGACCGGGTACCTGAACACCCCGCTGCTGGGCACCTCGACCGTGTACTACCAGCGGCTGATCCACGGGGTGCTGTACCTCGGCTCGACCGGCGGGACGCTGTGGAAGCAGGAGAAGAGCGACGGCAGGCTGCGGTACTCGGCCGCGCTGCCCGGTGTGCTGGAGCCCTCGGCCGACCCCAACCAGCTCTTCGACGAGCTGCGCCAGCTCAAGGCCACGATCACGCAGACCGGCCCGCGGACGTACCACTTCCGGAGTGTGCGGCCCTACCACGACCGGTACTCGGACGGGACCGCGACGCTGACCGGTGACGTGACCCTGGACGCCGGCAAGCGGATCGCCCGGGTGGCGTACGAGTCGAGCGACAAGGGGCGGCTG
>JBBWZQ010000320.1:0-8814 GCA_039649115.1 Micromonosporaceae bacterium
GCGCAGGTCGTCGCCGACGCGCGCAAGTACCTCGGCATCCCGTACGTCTTCGGCGGTACCAACCCGAAGACCGGCCTGGACTGCTCCGGCCTGACCCAGCGGGTGTACGCGGACATGGGCGTCAAGCTGCCCCGCACCGCGCACGAGCAGGCCCGGGTCGGGAAGGCCATCCCCAGCCTGAGCCAGGCCAAGCCCGGCGACCTGCTGGCGTTCCACAATCCCGTGACGCACATCGCGATCTACATCGGCAACGGCATGATGATCGCGGCTCCACACACCGGCGACCACGTCAAGGTGCAGAAGGTGTACACGACGCCGTCCAGCATCCGGCGCATCGTCTCGCCGGACGCGACCACCGCCACGGCGACCGCGGCGGCCCGGCCGAAGAGCCTGCACACCGGGAGCGGCGGGTTGGCCTCCGTCCCGTACGCCAACCTGTTCCTGACCGCGGGCGCCAGGCACGGCGTGTCGCCCAAGCTGCTCGCCGCCATCGCGAAGGTCGAGTCGAACTACAACCCGCGCGCGGTCAGCCGGGCCGGCGCACAGGGCCTCATGCAGATCATGCCGACCACAGCCAGGGGCATGGGCATCAACCCCCTCGACCCGGCCCAGGCCGTGGAAGGCGCGGCCCGCATCATGGCCGGCAACCTGAAGCAGTTCGGCTCGCTGCCGCTGGCCATCGCGGCCTACAACGCGGGCGGCGGCGCGGTGAAGAAGTACCACGGGATCCCGCCGTTCGCCGAGACCCAGGCGTACGTGCCCAAAGTGGAGGCCGCCCTGGCGGCACTCGGATAGCGACGAGGACGACGATGACGATGCCAGCGAGCGCCGCGACGGCGCCGGTACCGGTCCGCTGTGCGGGTGCCGGTGCCGACGCGCCGGCCGGCCCGACCCGGCCGGGGGCCTTCCCCGCGATGCTGGCCGCCCTGGTGGCGGGGGTGGCCGGACCCGGTGTGCCCGCGGTGGGACCGGACGGCGCCGGCGCGCCGGACCGCGGCCCGGTTGCCGGGGACGGTGCGGTCGCGCCGGACGAGGCCGCTTCCACCGTGGCAACCGTGGTGCCAGCCGAGGCGGCGCCGCCCGGTTCCCCTCCCGCCGCGGTACCCGGCGGGGCGCGTCCCCGCGGTCGTCCGGCCGGCACCCTTCCCGCCGCCACCACGGTGACTGCCCAGACTGTCCCCGCTGCCGAGCCGCCACCCGCCCAGGTCCCGGACGCGGACCGCGAGCCGGCCGACGCCGGTGGCGCGCAGGCACCGACCCTCCCGCCGGTGCCCGCCGTCCCGGTGGCGGTGCCGGCCGTCCCGGTGGCGGTGCCGGCCGCCCACTTCTCCACAGTGGACGGTCCCGGCCCGCGCGGCACGGCGCCCCGGCTACCGGTGCATCCGGGAACCCCGGTGGCGCCGGGGGCGCACGTGTTTACCGGAACCCCCGTGCCCGCCGGAACCCCCGTGCCCGCCGGAACCCCCGGGCCCGCCCGAACTCCGGTGCCCAGCGGAACCCCGGTGCCCAGCGGAACCCCGGTGCCCGGCGGAACCCCGGTGCCCAGCGGAACCCCGGTGCCCAGCGGAACTCCCGTGCCCAGCGGAACTCCGGTGCCCAGCGGAGCTCCGGTGCCCAAGGGCGCTCCCGCACCCGCCGGGCCTCCCGTGCCTGCCGGCGTCCCCGTGGTCGCCGGATCCCCCGTCGCCAACGCAATCCCCGCGGTCGCCGCAACCCCCGCGGTCGCCGGTGTCCCGGGCCCCGTCGCGCCGGTACCCGCCCCGTCCGGGGAGGCGTTGGGGGTGCTCGCATCCGCCAAGGACCGGCTCCCGCTGTGCTCCCCCGGGGAGCTGTCCGCACCCGTTGAGCAGCCGGCCCCGGCGGTGGACGCGGTGCGGACGACCGCCGCGGCCACTGCCCTGCCCGGCACCCCGGCGTCCGGGGTGGCACCGGTCGACGCGCCGGCTGCCGCGCCGTCCTCGCCGGTGCCGGCCTCCCCCGCCGCGCAACTGGCCGTACGCATCCTCCCGCTGCGGCAGGAGCCGGACGGCACCCACCGGCTGACCGTCCACATGCACCCGGCGGACCTGGGCCCGGTGAGCCTGGTGGCCGAGGTGCGCGACGGCGCGATCCGGCTGCAGCTGACCGGTGCCACCGAGTCCGCGCACCACGCGCTGCGCGAAGCCCTGCCGCAACTGCGCCACGAGCTGGCCCAGGCCGGGCTGCGCGACTGCTCGCTGGACCTGCGCCAGCAGGCACCGGGTACCGGTACCGGCCAGCAGTGGACGGCACCCGGCCGCGGCCGGCACACCTCCGACAACCCACCCGAGCAGCCCGCCGCACCGGCGGAGCCGGCAACCGTCCGCACGGGCGACCGCGCCGGCCACCTCGACCTGCACGTCTAAGGAGAGTCCACAGTGTCCACCAACTTCACCCCGATCAGCTCGGTCATCCCGACGAGCCCGCCGACCGCGTCGAGCACGCCCGCCTCCGGGAAGCAGACCCTGGACGGGGACGCGTTCCTCAAGCTCCTGGTGGCGCAGCTGAGGTACCAGGACCCGTCCAACCCCACGGACAGCGCGCAGTTCATGGCGCAGACCGCTCAGTTCACGCAGGTACAGATGCTGCAGAAGCTCGAAGACGACCAGCAGAAGATGCTCTCGGTCCAGCTGATGCAGAGCGCCAGCGCGATGGTCGGGCGGACCGTCAGCTATACGAAGGCCGACGGTACCGAGGGCACCGGGGTGGTCTCGGCCGCCACCGTCGGCACCAGCCCGACCCTGCGCGTCGGCACCGACGATGTCCCGCTGTCGTCGGTCACGAAGGTCACCCACTAGCCCACCCGAATCCACCCAACGATTCCCCACCGGAAAGAAGGCACCGATGCTCCGCTCGCTATTCGCAGGCATCAGCGGACTGCGCGCCCACCAGCAGATGATGGACGTGACCGCGAACAACATCGCCAACATCAACACCACCGGCTTCAAGACCAGCCAGGCCACCTTCCAGGACACCCTTAGCCAGTTGGTGACCGCCGCGGGCGCGCCGACCGCGAGCCTCGGCGGCACCAACCCGGCACAGGTCGGCCTCGGCGTGCGCCTCGGCGCGATCACCACGAACTTCTCCCAGGGCGCCGCGCAGACCACCGGCCGCAGCACCGACCTGATGATTCAGGGCGACGGCTTTTTCGCGGTACGCAGCGGCGCGCAGCAGCTGTTCACCCGTTCCGGTGCCTTCACCTTCGACACCAACGGCTTCCTCGTCACGGCGGGGGGCGGCATGGTGCAGGGCTGGAAGGCGACCGGTGGTGTGGTGACCACCACCACGGCTCCCACGGACGTGCAGTTGCCGATCGGCACCGTGCTGCCGCCCTCGGCGACCACCACCGCGACGGTGGCCGGCAACCTTCCCTCCAACGCCAGCACCACCACGCCGTACACGACCTCGATCACGGCGTACGACAGCCTGGGCAACCCGGTCACGCTGACCACGTCGTTCGCGTACTCCAGCGCGACCGGATGGTCGGCGACGGTGACGGACGGCATCACCTCGGCCACGACGCCCCTCACCTTCACCGGCGGCGCCGCGCCGTCGCCGTCCTCCCTGGCCCTCGGCGGCATCACGGTGGACTTCTCCGGCGTCACCAACTACTCGGGAGCCAGCACCATCGCCACGCTCAGCCAGAACGGCTACGCGATGGGCTCGTTGCAGTCGTTCAACATCTCCCAGGACGGCACCCTCGTCGGCGTCTTCTCCAACGGGCTCAAGCAGACGCTGGCGCAGATCTCGCTGGCCACCTTCAACAACCCGCCGGGTCTGGAGAAGGTCGGCGACTCCATGTACCTGAGCACCGTCAACTCCGGCACCCCCCAGCTCGGCCAGGCCGGTACCGGTGGCCGCGGCGTCCTGCAGGGCGGCGCGCTGGAGATGTCCAATGTGGACCTGGCGCAGGAGTTCACCAACCTGGTCATCGCGCAGCGCGGCTTCCAGGCCAACTCGAAGGTCATCACCACCTCCGACGAGCTGCTGCAGGACCTCGTCAACCTCAAGCGGTAGCCGGCGCTTTGCCTCAGCTGTACCAGTCAACAGTCGATGAATGTGACAGGTCCACGGACGGGCCTTTGCGACATCGACGAGCCAGGATGGACTGTCGTGATACTTGTGACGCGTCTCAACGGGGCGGCCTTCGCGCTGAACCCGGACCTGATCGAGCGTGCGGACAGCACGCCGGACACGGTCGTCACCCTCGTCGACGGCACCAAGTACGTCATCTCCGAGGCCGTTCCCGACTTCATCGAGCTGGTCCGGCAGTACCGCGCGTCCGTCATCGCCGAAGCCCACCGCCAGGTGGACGCTCCGACCGAGGGCCGGCGACGGGGGATGCCGCGCAACCGCGAGAACGAGGCAGCCGGGAAGGTCGTCCCGCTCCACCCCCGGGAGCGGTGATGGATCCGGCCAGCATCGCCGGGATCCTGCTCGCCTTTGCCATGATCTTCGGTTCGCAGGTCATGGAGGGCGGCGATCCCGCATCGATCATCGTGATCCCGCCGCTCATGCTGGTGCTCGGCGGCACCTTCGGCGCGGCCATGGCGGGTGGCATCCTCCGGGATGCCACCGGCTTCCTCGGCCAGTTCAAGCGGGCCCTGACCGGAAAGCCGACCGCGCCGGGACCGCTGGTCGAAGCGGTCATCAAGATGGCCGAGCGGGCGCGCCGCGAGGGTCTGCTGGCGCTGGAGGACGCGGCCAAGGAGGTCGAGCACCCGTTCCTGCGCCGCGGCCTGATGCTGGCCATCGACGGTACGGACCCGGAGGAGCTCAACGAGATCCTGCACGGCGAGGTGGACGCCAAGCGCAAGGCGGACACCTCCGGTGCCAAGATCTTCGCGGACATGGGCGGCTACGCGCCCACCATCGGCATCATCGGCACCGTCCTCGGCCTCGTGCACGTGCTGGCGAACCTGAGCCAGCCGAACGAGCTGGGCAAGCTGATCGCCAGCGCGTTCATCGCCACGCTCTGGGGAGTGCTCACCGCCAACGTGATCTGGCTGCCCATCGGCAACCGCCTCAAGCGCCTGTCGGAGCTGGAGTGCGCCCAGATGGAGCTGGCGATCGAAGGCATCATGGCGATCCAGGCCGGCGCCAACCCGCGCCTGGTGGCACAGCGACTCAAGAGC
This sequence comes from Micromonosporaceae bacterium, assembly GCA_039649115.1. Taxonomy (GTDB): domain Bacteria; phylum Actinomycetota; class Actinomycetes; order Mycobacteriales; family Micromonosporaceae; genus DATEJJ01. Next base: position 5,154 of record JBBWZQ010000320.1, read on the forward strand.
CTGCTGCCGCCGGAGGCTGAACAGAAGGCCAAGGCGGCATGAGTCACAAGAGCCTACGGGTCAAGCGACGCAGGCACAGCGGCCATGCCGAGGAGCATGTCAGCCACGAACGCTGGCTGGTCACGTACGCGGACATGCTCACCCTGCTGATGGTGCTGTTCATCGTCATGTTCGCGATGAGCCAGGTGGACGCGAAGAAGTTCTCCCTGCTGCGGGAGAGCCTCGCGGTCGGGTTCGGCGGGGCGGCCAACACGATCGTGAAGGACAGTGGCCCGGTGGCCGACGGCGGTGCCGCGGACAGCGAGGTCTCGTCGTTCGACCCCGGCGTGAACAACCCCGAGCTGTCGGGCAAGAGCAGCACCCCGTCCCAGGCCACCAAGGCGGCCGCGCAGAAGGCGGTCGCCGCCGTCGAGCGTTCGAAGGCCGAGACGCAGGCGGCCAACGCCAGCCAGGAGGTGCAGAAGTTCGACGAGATACAGAGGAAGCTCAGCGAGGCGCTCAAGAAGCGCGGGATCAACGACGCGGTGCAGTACCGGATCGACCAGCGCGGCCTCGTCGTCACCGTGCTGACCAGCTCGGTGGTGTTCGCCGGGGACCGCGCCGACCTGCTCCCCGGAGGACGGCGCATCCTCGACGCCCTCGCCCCGACGCTGCGCGCGCTGCCGAACAACCTCGAAGTGGACGGGCACACCAACCAGTTGCCGGTGCCGACCAGGTACTACCCGTCGGGGTGGGAGCTGTCCAGCGCGCGGGCGTCCACAGTGGTCAGATACCTCATCGACAAGGGCATCACACCGAACCGGCTGGCCGCGGCGGGATACGCGGGTACCCGCCCGCTGTACGCGCCCAGCGACCCCCGGTCGGTGACGCGCAACCGGAGGGTGGACATCGTCGTCCTGTCCCCGCTGACCGCCGACGAGCGCGCGCTCATGGCCAAGCTGGCGAACTGACGAGACGGCTGAGGAGGAAGAGTCCCGATGAGCAGCAGCAAGCCGGACAAGGCTGACAAGGCTGACAAGGCTGACAAGGACCCGGCGAAGCCGAAGAAGGGAAAGAAAAAACTCCTGTTGATCGTCGCGGTGGCGCTCCTGGTGGTCGCCGGCGCCGGCGGGTACCTGATGTTCTCCGGCGGCAAGAGCACCAAGACCACGGTCACCAAGCCCAAGCCGATGCCGGGCGTGGTGCTGGCCCTGGACGTGGTCACGATGAACCTGGCCGAAGGCCACTACCTGAAGCTGAAGATGTCCCTGCAACTGACCGCCGCGGCGGCCAAGGACACCGACGGCAGCAAGGCGCTGGACCTCGCCATCACGGAGTTCACCGACCGGCCGATCGCGGAGCTGTCCTCGGCGAGCGGTCGCGCCAAGGTCAAGGCAGAGCTGCTGGAGAAGCTGGCGGCGGCGTACGAGGACGAGGTCATGGACATCTACTTCACGCAGTTCGTCATGCAGTAGCACCCGATGTCCCCTCACGCCCGGGAGCCTGGCGGCGGCGCGCACGCCCCACGCCTGCCTCGTGGTTTCCTCAGGCCGGCAGCCGGCACGCCGATCTGAAGCGCGTGACCCCGTTGTCGTCGCCGGCCTCATCCGCCCGCACCTCCAACCGGATGGCGCGGCGGACCCGCAAATCCGGGCCGCAGCCGTACGACTTCCGGCGGCCCATCAAGCTCTCCCGGGAACACATCCGGATGCTGCAGATCGCGTACGAGACGTACGCCCGGGGCTGCGCCACGCTGCTCACCAGCCGGCTGCGCACCTTGTCACAGGTCACCCTGCTCGCGATCGAGCAGCTGACCTACGAGGAGTACGTGGAGACGCTCAGCAGCCCCACGATGATGTGCGCGATAACCCTCGAACCGCTGCCCGGCATCGCCCTGCTGGAGCTGTCGCTGGGCTCCGGGATGGCGTTCATCGACCACCTGCTCGGCGGGCCCGGCGGGGTACAGCCGCAGCGGCCGCCGACCGACCTGGAGATGCCGCTGCTGCGCGGGATGCTCGACAAGATGCTCGTCGAGTTCAAGTACGCGTTCGAGTCGCTCGTCGAGGTGAACCCGGCACTCGGGACGATCGAGTACAACCCGCAGTTCGTCCGGACGTTCGCACCCAGCGACGCGGTGGTGGTCGCCTCCTTCGAGATGCGGGTCGGTGCCGAGGAGTGCGTGGCGACCATCTGCCTGCCGTTCAGCACGATCCTGCCGGTACTGCAGTCCTCGGGCGACACCGACGCGGAGCTGAGCCCGAGCGAGGCGGATGCCCGCCGGATCTCCCAGGTGAACCTGACCGCCGGCCTGGAGAGCGTGCCGCTGGCCGTGTCCGTCCGGTTCCAGGCGGTGCGCATGCGCACCGACGACGTCGTGGACCTGCAGATCGGCGACATCGTCCCGCTCAACCATCCGGTCGGCCGCTCGCTCGCCATCACCGTCAACGACAACACGTTCGCCTACGCCGTACCCGGAAACCAGGGCAAACGACTTGCCTGCCTGGTGGTACCGGCGCCCAAGGAGGAAACCCGCCCATGAGCACCGCCACCGTCTCCGCGCAGCGGCTGGACCTGGCCCGCGCCGCCGCCAAGGCAGCCCTGGCCGTCCTGCCCGCCAGCCGGCCGCTCCAGGTCGGCGAGCCGAGCACGATGCCGCACACCCCGCTCGCCGGCCAGGCGGTGAGCGCGAGGTTCGCCGGTGCCGTGACGGGTGAGGTCGTCGTCGTGGTGGCGCAGGATCTCGCCGACGCGCTGCGCAACAGCCCGCTGGGCGAGCTGGACCTGGCCCAGGCCGTCGGCCCCGCGCTGGAGGCCGCCGCCGGTGCGTTCGGTCCGGTGGTCGTCGATCCGGGACAGGCGCTGGACCCGAGCGTCGCGCTGGAGTCGCTGGCCGCCAAGGGCGAGCCGGTCTACGTGCCGCTCGTCGACGCCGGCGAGCCGGCCGCGTCGGTGGCCCTGGTGCTGACCCCGTGGCCCGACCCGGACCCGGTACCGGCGGGTGCCCGCCCGGGCGGTCAACAGCACGTGCCGGCCCCCGGCCGGGGCGGGCTGGACCTGCTGCACGACGTCGAGATGGAGGTGTCGGCCGAACTGGGCCGCACCCGGATGAGCGTGCGGGAACTGCTCTCGCTGGCCCCCGGCGCAGTGGTGGAGCTGGACCGGGCCGCGGGCAGCCCGTCCGACCTGCTTGTCAACGGGCGCCTCATCGCCCGCGGCGAGGTCGTCGTCATCGACGAGAACTTCGGCATCCGGATCACCGAGATCGTGCCGCCGGGCGGCGAACGCCCGTGACCGACTGAGCGGCCTGGGGACCAAGGGGACGGGGACCAGTACATGATCGAACTTTTGTTGCGTATCGGCTTTTCACTATTGGTGGTGCTGGGCCTGATGTGGGGTCTGGCGAAGATCGCGCGCCGGCCGCTGGCCAAGCGCGGCGCGGGCACCGGGCTCGCGGTGCTGTCCCGGCAACAGCTGACCCGCAACTCCTCGGTCGCTGTCGTCCAGGTGGCGGACCGGGCGCTGATCCTCGGGGTGACCGAGGGACAGGTGAGCATGCTGGCCGAGGCGGACCTCGCGACCGTCCGGCGGGAACTGGACGAGCCGGTCCGGCGCGACCGGCTGCCGCGCTCCCGGCCCGCCGGTCCGGTCACCGTGCCGCCGGTCACCGTGCCGCCGGTCACCG
>JBBWZQ010000342.1:0-10116 GCA_039649115.1 Micromonosporaceae bacterium
CGCTGGGCGGCTCGACGGCCGACCGGATCGGGCGGCGGCGGGTGTTCCAGACCGGGCTCGTGGTCTTCACGCTGGGCTCGCTGCTGTGCGGCCTGGCGCCGGGCCTGGGCTGGCTGATCGCGTTCCGGGTGCTGCAGGCGGTGGGCGGCTCGATGCTCAACCCGGTCGCGATGTCCATCATCACCAACACCTTCACCGACCCGCGGGAGCGGGCCCGCGCGATCGGCGTCTGGGGCGGGGCGATCGGGATCAGCATGGCGCTCGGCCCGGTCCTGGGTGGCGGGCTGATCGACTCGGCCAGCTGGCGCGCCATCTTCTTCATCAACGTACCGGTGGGGCTCGGTGCGATCGTCTTCAGCGCGCTGCTCGTGCCGGAGTCGCGGGCACCCCGGCCGCGGCGGCTGGACCCGATCGGGCAACTGCTCATCCTGGTGCTGCTCGCGGCGCTCATCTACGCCATCATCGAGGGGCCCGGCGCGGGCTGGCGGGCACCGGAGATCGTCGGCCTGTTCGCGCTCGCCGGTGCCGCGCTGGCCGGACTGCTGTGGTACGAGTCGCGGCGGGTCGAGCCGCTGCTCGACCTCAAGTTCTTCCGCAGCATGCCGTTCTCGGGCGCCACGCTGATCGCGGTGTGCGGGTTCGCCGCGCTGGCCGGGTTCCAGTTCCTCAACACCCTGTACCTGCAGGAGGTGCGCGGCTTCTCGGCGCTGCGCGCGGGGCTGTACACGCTGCCCATGGCGGGCATGACCGTGGTGTTCGCGCCGCTGTCCGGCCGGCTGGTCGGTGCCCGCGGCGCGCGCCTGCCGCTGCTGGTCGCCGGTACCGCGTTGACGGCCGGCGCGATCCTGCTGACCGGCCTGACCCCGAGTACCTCGACGCCGCGGTTGCTGGTCGCCTACCTCGTGTTCGGGCTCGGCTTCGGGACGCTCAACGCGCCCATCACGAACACCGCGGTCTCCGGCATGCCGGTCGCGCAGGCGGGTGTGGCCGCGGCGATCGCGTCCACCAGCCGCCAGGTGGGGCAGTCGCTCGGCGTCGCGGTCGTCGGCTCCGCGGTGGCCTCCGGCCTGGCCGGCACCGGTTTCACGGCGGCGAGCCGGATCGGCTGGTGGATCGTCACGGGCTGCGGCGCGCTGGTGCTCCTCCTCGGTATCCTCTCCACCAGCCGGTGGGCGAGCCGCACGGCGGCAGCGGTCCGGGAGCGCGACGGCGCGGAAGCGGTGACCATGGGACTGGGTACCCGATGAACGACACCGAGAGGGCGGCCCGCGTGTGGCGCGGCATGCGCACCCTGGTGCTGGAGCGGCACGACCGGCGCAAGGAGGTCTGCGCGGCGCTCGACATGAGCTTCATCCGGGCCAAGGCGCTGCGCCAGCTGGCCGGCGGGCCGATGACGTTGCGGGAGCTGGCCGCGGCGCTGAGCACGGACGCCCCGTACACCACTCTGGTCGTCGACGACCTGGAGCGGCGCGGCCTGGCCGCGCGCAGCGCGCACCCCGACGACCGCCGCCGCAAGCTCGTGACGGTGACGCCCGACGGCCGGGCCGCGGCGCGGCTGGCCGGGGACATCCTGAACGAGCCGCCGGCCGCGGTGCTGGCCCTCACCGGGGCCGAACTGACCACATTGGACAGAATTCTGGCGAAGCTCCTGGCCGCCGGCGATCAGTGAGCGCCGGCCGGCCGCGCCAGCTGGATGATCCCGGTCAGGCGCTCAGCGCCACCGTGAGCACGCCGGAGCCGATCAGCGCGAAGGCCCAGACGCGGTCCAGGTTGAGCCACGCGGAACGCAGGACGCGCAGGCCGAGCGCCTCGTAGACGAGGACCGCGATCGTGCCCGCCACGGTGACCATCGCGACCGTGTGCACGGCGGTCGCGGCCAGGCCGTTCCACAGCGCGGCACCCGCGTCGGCGCTGCGCATCCCGGCCATCTGGTGGTGCTCGCCGCCCGGCGCCGGCCCGGCCAGCAGGACAGGTATGAGCATCAGCCCGGCGCCGTGGATCGAGGACATGAGAAACGACCAGGACATGAGCTGCGCGGCGGACAGGCGCATGCCGCCCTGGCCGAGATGCCGCCGCGCCAGAACGCGCCACAGGCCGAAACCGACCAGCAGGAGCCCTCCCACGATCGCCACCACGCGCGTCGTCACCAGCGACCGGAACACGCTGACCAGGCCGGCGACGATCAGGACCGACAGCGCGTGGCCGGCGGCGATCGGCCCGAGGGCGCGCAGCAGCGCGGCGCGGCTGCGCTCCTGCAGCCCGGTGGCGACCGCGAACAGCCACCCCATGCCCGGGTTGAGCCCGTGGAAGGCGCCGAGACCGGCCAGGACCACGTACTGCCAAAGGGTCACGGGTAGCAGTATCAAACGGCGGCGCTCGGACGTGGTAGCGGCGGATCAGGGCCCATGCGGCCGACGGCTCCGTAGTGGGAGACCTCTTCCGGCGAGGGCTTGTCGTCCGTCACCCGTGCACCTGCTCGCACCCGCTGCCCGTTTCATGATCAGGTACAGCCATGATCAGGTACGGCGTGGAGTGCCGGTCCCCGCGGGCGTACCTCCCCCGAACCCCTGACGATCAGGCGCGTGTCGAGGGCGAGCGTGCGGGCGCGGGTACGGTCGCCGTCCAGCCGGGCGAGGGTGAGCTGTGCGGCCGAGGTACCGAGCTGCTCGGCGTCCTGCGCGACCACGGTGATCCCGGGCTCGAAGAGGTCGGCGAGGGTGAAGTCGTCGAACCCGACCACGGCAACGTCCCGCCGGTGGGTCCGGGTCAGCGCCATGGTGACGCCCATGCAGGCGAGGTTGTTCGCCGCGAACACCGCGGTGGGCGGGTCGGGCGAGCGCAGCAGCCGCAGCATCGCCTCGGCCGCGTCGTCCTCGTGGTGCCCCTGCTCCAGCAGCGTCCGGTCCACCGGCAGGCCGGACACGCGCAGCGCCTGCCGGTACCCGCGCAGCCGCTCCCGGCGGGTGTAGAGCGTGCTGGGGATGTCGCCGACGAAGCCGACCCGGGTGTGGCCGTGCCGCACCAGGTGGCTCACGGCCAGTACCGCGCCGTCGAAGTTGGCGCTGAGCACGGTGTCGCCCGCGAGGTTGTTCGGCGGCCGGTCCAGGAACACCAGGGGCAGCCCGTGCCGGCGCTCGCCGCGCAGGTAGCTGTGGTCGCTGCCGGCGGACGGGACGATGATCAATCCGGCCACCTGGCGCTCCAGCAGCGTGGTGACGATGGCGCGCTCCCGCGCCGGGTCCTCCTCCGAGGAGGCGATCACCAGGTGCAGGCCACGGGTGCGGATGAGCTTCTCGACGCCGCTGGCGACGGTACCGAAAAAGGGGTTGGCCAGGTCCGGGATGACCAGGCCGACGGCGGAGTCCCGGGCGCCGACCCGCATGTTCCTGGCCATGACGTTGGGCCGGAAGCCCAGCAGGGCGACGGCGGCCAGCACCCGCTGCCTGGTCTGTGCGCTGATCCGCGGCTCCTCGTTGAGGACCCGGGACACCGTCCGCGCGCTGACGCCGGCCTCGCGGGCGACGTCGTGCAGCGTCGGGCGCGGCGCCGCGGAACGCCGCGCCCGGGCAGTCACTGCCGCGTCTCCGGCGCGACCGCGGGGCCGCCGCCGGCCGCGGGCGGCTCGCTCACCCCGACCGCGCTCGCGGCGGCCCGGTCCACCACGTGCGCGTGCGCCTCGTCCGCGTCGATGGCCATCGCCCCGGTCATGACGGCGACGACCTCGGCCATCGAATGGTCGCCCGGCCGCACCACCGCCACCCGCCGGCCCAGCCGCTGGATGTGGATGCGGTCGGCGATCTCGAAGACGTGCGGCATGTTGTGGCTGATCAGCACGACCGGCAGCCCACGGTCGCGGATGCGCCGGATGAGGTCGAGCACCTGGCCCGACTCCTTGACCCCCAGCGCGGCCGTGGGCTCGTCCATGACCAGCACGTGGTGCCCCCACGCCGCCGCCCGGGCCACCGCGACGCCCTGGCGCTGGCCGCCGGAGAGGTTCTCCACCGCCTGGGTCAGCGAGCGCAGGCCGATGCGCAACTCGGCCATGTGCCGGGCCGACTCGGCCCGCATCCGCGGCTTGTCCAGCATCCGCAGCAGCGTGCCGAGCAGGCCGGCGCGGCGCACCTCGCGGCCGAGGAACAGGTTGCTGGCGATGTCCAGCGCGGGCGCGACCGCGAGGTCCTGGTACACCGTCTCGATGCCGTGCCGCCGGGCGTCCAGCGGGTTGCGCATCCGGATCGGTACGCCGTCGAGCAGGATCTGCCCCGCGTCCGGCTGTACCGCGCCGGTCAGCGCCTTGATCAGGGTGGACTTGCCGGCGCCGTTGTCGCCGATGACCGCGAGCACCTCGCCGGGCAACAGTTCGAGGTCGGCGCCGTCGAGGGCGGTGACGTGGCCGTAGCGCTTGGTCAGGCCGCGTGCCTCCAGGACGGGCGCGACCGGATCGGGTGCCGTCATCGCGCCCTCCTGCGGGAGATCTGGTCGACGGCGACGGCGAGGATCACCAGCACGCCGGTGATGAGCGTCTGGTAGATCGACGCGACGCCCATCAACTGCAGGCCGTTGCGGAAGATCCCGACGATCAGCGCGCCGATCAGGGTGCCGATGACGCTCCCCCGACCGCCGAACAGGCTGGTGCCGCCGAGTACCACCGCGGTGATGCTGTCCAGGTTGTCCGTCTGGCCGGCCTGCGGGTCACCCACGTTGGTGCGGGCCACGAGCAGCAGGCCGGCGATACCGTACACGACGCCCGCGACGGTGTACACGCTGAGCAGGACCCGCCTGACCGCGATGCCGGTCAGCCGGGCGGCCTCGCGGTTGTTGCCGGTCGCGTAGACGTGCCGGCCCCACGCGGTCTGGGACAGCACGTAGGCGAAGACGGCGAACAGCACGAGGGTGACGATCGAGCCGTACGTGACGTCGGTGCCGCCGACGGTGAATGTGTCGCCGAGCGCGGTGAGCACCCTGGGCAGCCCGGACACGGTCTGCTCCCTGGAGTAGATGTGCGTCAGCGCGAAGGCGATGTTGAGCATGCCGAGCGTGACGATGAACGGCGGCAGCGAGATCTGCGTGACCAGCAGGCCGTTGGCGAGGCCGAAGGCGGCGCACACGAGGATGCCGATGCCGATGGCGAGCAGCGGCGGGATGGTGCCGCCGATGGCCAGCTTGGTCATGACGATGCTGCCGAACGCCATGATGGCGCCGTTGGACAGGTCGATGCCGGCGGTCAGGATGATCACGGTCTGGCCGATGGCGAGGGTACCGACGACCATCACCTGCTGGATGATCAGGGAGAAGTTGCCGGCGGTCAGGAACTGGTCGGTCCGGAATGAGAAGAACGCGCTGGCCAGGATCAGGGCGGCGAGGGGGCCGAGGGTCGATCCGCTGAGCAGCCGGCGCCACAGCGGCGGCGAGGTGCCGGCGTACGCCTCCTCGTCAGGTGCGATGACCGTAGTTGTGGACATCGGGTCTCCAGTCGTCTGTCGGGCCCGACCCCCGTGTCCGGGGGCCGGGCCCTCGGGTTGCTCAGCCCCAGCAGTTGGCCAGGCCGTACGCGGTGTCCTTGGACTCCACCCCGGTGACCGCCTTGTCGGTGATCAGGGTGACGCCGGTGTCGGTGTACCCGGTGGCCTTGTTGCCGGCCTTCGCGTAGTTGACGACCGCCTGGACGCCCTGCTTGGCCATCTTGAGCGGGTACTGCTGGGAGGTCGCCGCGATCTGCCCGCTCTGCACCCCCCGGACGCCGGTACAGCCGCCGTCGACGGACACGATCGTGACGTCCTTCTCCCGGCCCTTGGCCTTCAGCGCGGTGTACGCACCGAACGCGGCCGGCTCGTTGATCGTGTACACCAGGTTGATGTCCGGCGCCTTGGTCAGGCAGTTCTCCATCGCCGTCTGTCCCTTGGCCTGGTCGCCCTGGGTGTCCTGCGAGCAGACGATGGACGGGTCGGTGTTGCTGATGCCGAAGCCCTGCACGAACCCGTTGTGGCGCAGCACGCCCACCGTGATGCCGGGCGCCAGGTCGAGTGTCGCGATCTTCGCGGTCCGGCCCGTGAACAGTGCCTTGGCGTACTGGCCGATCAGCGTGCCGGCCTTGAGGTTGTCGGTCGCGAACAGCGCGTCGGTGCCGTCCTGCGGGTCGGTCGGCGTGTCCAGGGCGATCACGAGGACCCCCTTGGCGCGGGCCTTCTGGATCGTGGGGACGATCGCCTTGGTGTCGCTGGGCGTGATGAGGATGCCCTTCACGCCGGCCGCGACCATGTTCTCGATGGCGGTGACCTGGCTGGCGTTGTCACCGTCGAACTTGCCGGCCGCGGTGAGCAGTTGGGCGCCCTCCGCGTCGGCCTCCTTCTGGGCGCCGTCCTTCATCTTCACGAAGAACGGGTTCGTCTCGGTCTTGGTGATCAGGCCAACCTTGACCTTGCTGGTGGAGCCGCCGGACGAGCTGGACTTGCCGCACGCGGCCGGTCCGAGGGCCGTGCCGACGAGCGCGACCACCAGGAATGCTGTCTTCGAGTGCCATGACATGGGAGGTGCTCCTTCGTCCTTGCTGCCGATCGGGGCGGCGCAGCCCCAGGGCCGGCGCGGCCGGAAAGGCCGGCGCGGCCGGAAACGTGTCGGAGACGAGTGGGACGGACCAGTGATCGTGATCGCCGATGTCAACGTTGACTTGATGTCAACGTTGACATGACCGTTGAACGGATGATGGACTCCAGCGCATCGGGTAGTCAAGATGTCGCGGCGATTACCGCATCATGTCGAGACGATGGAGTTACCGAGTCGTGAGGGAGCCCGCATGCCCGGTGCCGGATTCGTCGCGGTGGTCGGCGAGGCGGTCGCTGACGCCTTCCCGTCCTCCGCCGCCACCGCAGACTCGCTGGACCTGCGGGTGCGGCCGGGTGGCAGCCCGGTCAACACGGCCGTGGCCCTGGCCAGGCTGGGGGTACCCGCGCGCTTCCTCGGCCGGCTGTCCCCCGGCGTGCTCGGCACCCTGCTGCGGGACCACCTGGCGGCGTCCGGCGTGGACCTGTCCGCCAGCATCACGGCCGAGGGCAGCGCGAGCCTCGCCATCGCGTCCGTGGATCCCGAGGGGCACACCAGCTACGACTTCTACCTGCGCGGCGCCACCGACTGGGCGTGGCGCGCCGACGAGCTGGCCGCGTCCCGGGTGGCGGGGGCCGCCTGCGTGCACGCCGGCTCGCTGGCACTCGCACTCGAACCGGGCGGCCCGCTGATCGAGGACCTGCTGGCGGCGGTCCGGCCCACCGCGACGGTGTCGGTCGACCCGAACGTCCGGCCGGGCATCGTGCCCGCCGTCGCCTACCAGGAGGGGATAGAGCGCTGGTGCCGGCTGGCGGACATCCTGCGGATGAGCGACGAGGACCTCGCGGTCCTGCGGCCGGACGGGGACTTCGGGCAGGCGTGCGGGCGGTGGCACGCGGCGGGAGTTCGGCTCGTGGTGCTGACCCGGGGCCGGTACGGGGCGATGGCCTCGCTGGACGGCACCCGGGTCGAGGTACCGGCCGTGCCGGTGGCCGTGGTGGACACCGTGGGCGCGGGCGACTCGTTCACCGCCGGGCTGCTGCGGTGGCTGTGGCACCACGGGCACCTCGCCACCCGGCTCGCCGGCATCCAACCGGACGACGTGGTACAGGCGATGACGTTTGCGGTCGAGGTGGCCGCGCGCACCTGCGCGGTACAGGGTGCCGACCCGCCCTGGGCCCGCGATCTGGGCCTGTCCTGATCGCTCGACCTGGGGCGTGGCGCAGCTCGTCCGCGCAACCCCGGTGAAATCATGGCGTGCGAGCATCGCAACACCGAGGCGCCAGACGTGCACTGGAGGTCCGCTTGTTTCTCACGCCCCACGAGCAGGAGCGGCTGCTCATCCACGTCGCGGCCGGCCTGGCGAGGCAGCGGCGCGAGCGCGGCCTGCGGCTGAACTACCCCGAGGCGGTCGCCCTGGTCACCGCGTTCCTGCTGGAGGGCGCGCGGGACGGGCGCACGGTGGCCGAGCTGATGGAGGCCGGGCGGCACGTGCTCGGCCGCGACGACGTGCTCGACGGCGTACCGGAGATGCTCAAGGAGGTACAGGTGGAGGCGACGTTCCCGGACGGTACCAAGCTGGTGACCGTCCACCAGCCGATCCCATGATTCCCGGCGAGGTGCTGCTCGGCGACGGGCCGGTCACCATCAACGCCGGGCGGCCGGAGACCACGCTGATGGTCGTCAACACCGGCGACCGGCCGGTGCAGGTGGGCTCGCACTACCACTTCGCCGAGGCCAACCCCGCCCTCCAGTTCGACCGGGAGGCGGCCTGGGGGCAGCGGCTCGCGGTACCGGCCGGCACGTCGGTGCGGTTCGAGCCGGGCGTGGCGCGCGAGGTGACCCTGGTACCGCTGGCCGGCCGCAGGCGGGTACCGGGCCTGCGCGGCGAGGCCGGCGGCGCACTGTGAGCCAGATCGACAGGGCACGATACGTCGCGCTGTACGGGCCGACCGCCGGGGACCGGATCCGGCTGGCCGACACCAACCTGCTCATCGAGGTCGAGGCCGACTACTGCGCGGGGGGCGACGAGGCGGTCTTCGGCGGCGGCAAGGTGATCCGCGAGTCCATGGGACAGTCCACCGCCACCCGGGCCGACGGCGCGCCCGACACCGTCATCACCGGCGCGGTGATCCTCGACCACTGGGGCGTCATCAAGGCCGACGTCGGCCTGCGGAGCGGGCGGATCGTCGCGCTCGGCAAGGCCGGCAACCCGGACACCATGGACGGCGTCCACCCCGACCTCGTCATCGGGCCCACCACCGAGATCATCTCCGGCAACGGGCGGATCCTCACCGCCGGCGCGATCGACACCCACGTGCACCTGATCTGCCCGCAGATCCTGGAGGAGGCGCTGGCCTCGGGCATCACCACGGTGGTCGGCGGCGGCACCGGGCCGGCCGAGGGCAGCAAGGCGACCACGGTCACGCCCGGCGCGTGGCACCTGGCCCGGATGCTGGAGTCGCTGGACCCCTGGCCGGTCAACGTGCTGTTGCTGGGCAAGGGGAACACCGTGTCCGAGGCCGCGATGTGGGAGCAACTGCGCGCCGGGGCGGGCGGGTTCAAGCTGCACGAGGACTGGGGCACCACCCCGGCGGCCATCGACGCATGTCTCCGTGTGGCGGACGCGTCCGGGGTACAGGTGTCGATACACACGGACACCCTCAACGAGGCCGGGTTCGTCGAGGACACGCTGCGGGCGATCGCCGGGCGGGCCATCCACGCGTACCACACCGAAGGCGCCGGGGGTGGCCACGCACCCGACATCATCACGGTCGCCGGGTACCCGAACGTGCTGCCGTCCTCGACCAACCCGACCCGGCCGTACACCCGCAACACCCTCGACGAGCACCTGGACATGTTGCTGGTCTGCCACCACCTCAACGCCAGCGTGCCCGAGGACCTGGCGTTCGCGGAGAGCCGCATCCGACCGTCCACAATGGCCGCCGAGGACGTGCTGCACGACCTCGGCGCCATCTCGATGATCGGCTCCGACTCGCAGGCGATGGGGCGGGTCGGCGAGGTGGTGCTGCGCACCTGGCAGACCGCCCACGTCATGAAGGCCAGGCGCGGCGCGCTGCCCGGGGACACCACCGCCGACAACCGGCGGGCCCGGCGCTACGTCGCGAAGTACACCATCTGCCCGGCCGTGGCCAACGGCATCGACGCCGAGGTGGGGTCCGTCGAGGCCGGCAAGATTGCCGACCTGGTGCTGTGGGAGCCGGCGTTTTTCGGGGTACGGCCACACCTCGTCATCAAGGGCGGCATGATCGCGTGGGCCGCGATGGGTGACGCGAACGCCTCGATCCCCACCCCCCAGCCGGTCCTGCCCCGCCCGATGTTCGGCGCCTACGGCGCGACGGCGGCCGTGACCAGCCTCGCGTTCGTGGCCCCGGCCGCGGTGGACGCGGTGCTCGGTGACCGGCTGGCGCTGCGCCGGGCGCTGGTACCCGTCGCCGACACGCGCTCCCGCGGCAAGGGCGACCTGCCGGAGAACGGTGCCATGCCGCAGATCGAGGTGGACCCGGACACGTTCACGGTGCGCATCGACGGCGAGGTCATCGAGCCCGAGCCCGC
>JBBWZQ010000415.1:0-9726 GCA_039649115.1 Micromonosporaceae bacterium
GCCGCAGGGTGTGCGGGTGCACGACACCGGCGGCGTGATCCTGCCCGGGCTGATCGACCTGCACGGGCACCCCGAGTTCAACGTGTTCGCGCCGTGGGAGGCGCCCCAGCAGTTCACCAACCGGTACCAGTGGCGGGCCAGCGCCCCGTACCACACGCTCATCCGGGATCCGCAGAACACGCTGCTGCGCGCGGTACCCCCGCACACCCAGCTGCGGTACGCGGAGATCCGGGCGCTGGTCGGCGGGGTCACCGCGATCCAGGGCTCGTCCGGTACCGACCGGCGCGGCGACGAGGCCCTGGTGCGCAACGTCGACCTGCGCGTGTTCGGGCAGCGCCGGGCCCGGGCCATGATCGACATGCCTGGTGGCGACGGCGAGAGCCAGGCCAGGACCCAGCTGGAGGGCATCCTCAAGGCGATCGGCAACCACGAGGTCGACGCGTTCTACCTGCACCTGGCCGAGGGGCAGCCGGACGACCCGCGCAGCCGGCGGGAGTTCGACCGCATGGTCCACCTCGGCGCGCTGACCTCGGCCACGATCGTCATCCACGGCACCGCGCTGACCCGCGACCAGCTCGACGCGCTCCGGCAGCAGGGCCGCGGCCTGGTCTGGTCGCCGCAGAGCAACCTGCGCCTGTACGGCCGCACGACCGATGTCGCCGCCGCGCTGGACCTCGGGCTGCCGGTGGCGCTAGGGGCGGACTGGCTGCCCAGCGGCAGTACCAGCCTGCTCGCCGAGATCAAGGTGGCCCGGCACGAGCTGGCCCGCCAGGGGCGTCCGGTCGGCACGCGCGACCTGGTGCACATGGTGACCGCCGGAGCCGCCGCGCTCGCCGGGCTCGGCGACCACCTCGGTACCCTCGCGCCCGGCCGGCCCGCCGACATCCTCGTGCTGGAGCGGCACGTCGCCGACCCGTACGACAACGTGTGCCTGGCCGACCCCTCCTGGGTCGACCTGGTGCTCATCGGCGGGGACCTGACCTATGGCCGGGCCGACTGGATCCGGGCGCTGGCGGCCGTCCCGGACGCGCCCGGCCTGCAACCGGTGACCGCGTGGGGCAAGCCGATGCTGCTGGACACCACCTTCCAGGTGGCGCCCGGCGAACAGGCCGGGCCGGTCACGCTGGCCGCGCTGCGGACCGCGCTGATCGGCGCGTACCCGCAGGTCGGCCCGATCTTCGCCTGAGGAGACGACGATGACCTCGTTCGACGCGGGACCGCCCGCCGGCATCGCCGAGCACTTCGCCGCGCTGCCCTCGTACGCGCCGCACCGCGACCTGTTCTGGTACGACTGGGGACCGGTCTTCTACCGCGGCCGGCTGGACCGCTCGGCGCGGCTGCTCGCGGTGGCCTCCGACCCCGGACCCACCGAGCGGATCGCGTGCCGCACGCTGGTCGGCGACGCGGGCCAGCGGGTGCAGGGCTTCCTCGCGAAGCTCGGCCTGACCCGCCGGTACGCGCTGGTCAACGCGTTCGCCTACGCGCTGCTCCCGTCCCGGGCCCGGGACGCCACGCCGATCCTCGCCGAGGACGCGCACCTGCGCTGGCGCAACGACCTGCTCGACCGGATCATCGGCCCCGACCTGCAGGCGGTCGTCGCGTTCGGCGCCCAGGCGCGGCGGGCGGTCGAGCTGTGGGACAGCGTGCCGGACGTACCGGTGCTGCCGGTGCCGCACCCGTCCAGCCGCGACGAGCCCGCGCTGCTGGCGGCCTGGCGCGACGCGATCGATCGGCTGCGCCCGGTGATCACCCCCGACCCCGGCGGCAGCCAGGCGGCGGCCAACTACGGCGCCGCGTTCCAGGAGCACGACTACGCCCGCATCCCACCGGACGACCTGCCCTTCGGCCTGCCCGCCTGGTTCGGCGACGACGCCTGGGGACGCACCGCGCAGCCGCGGCACAACAACAGCGTGAAGCGTCCGGGTGACGACCTGGCCCACAGTCTGATCTGGCAGGCGCCGCTCGACCAACCCTGACCGTTTGTTACACATGACCGGTGGATGATCGCGACGGCGCCCGCTGGACGCTGCCGGTGGGCGTCGCGCTCATCGCGGTGAACCTGCGGCCCGCGCTGGCGTCGGTCGGCCCGGTGCTGTCCGAGGTGCGGGCGCGGCTGCACCTGTCCTCCGCGGCCGGGTCGCTGCTCACGACGGTCCCGCTGGTGTGCTTCGGTCTGCTCGCGCCGCTGGCGCCGGTACTGGCCCGCCGGTTCGGGATGGAGCGCGTGCTGGCCGTGGTGCTGGCGACGATCGCGGCCGGGCTGCTGCTGCGGGTCAACTTCGGGCCGGTCGGCCTGTTCGCGCTGACGGTACCCGTCGCGTGCGCGATCGCGATCGCCAACGTCCTGGTACCGGCGCTGGTCAAGCGGGACCTGCCGGACCGGGTGGGCCTGATGATGGGCGTGTACACCATGGCTATGTCCGGCGCGGCGGCGGTCGCGGCGGGCGTGACCGCGCCGCTGGACCACGGGCTCGGCTGGGGCTGGCGGGTTGCGCTGGCGGCCTGGGCGGTCCCCGCGCTGCTCGCCCTGCTGGTGTGGCTGCCGCGCACCCCGTCCCGCCCGCCCGGTCCGGAGCGGGTGCCGGAGGGTGGCTGGGGCGGGCTGCTGCGCGATCCGCTCGCCTGGCAGGTCACCGCCTTCATGGGCCTTCAGTCGCTGGGCTTCTACGCGACGCTCACCTGGCTGCCCAGCATCTACATCGAACGCGGGTACACGGCGGAGTCGGCCGGCCTGCTGTTGTCGGTGTGCGCGGCGGTCTCCGCGCCGGTCTCCCTGGTGGTACCCACGCTCGCCGTGCGCGCCCGGGACCAGCGCCGGCTCGTCGCCGCCGCAGGCGTGCTGCCCGCCGCCGGTTTCGCCGGGATCCTGCTGGCGCCCGACTCCGGCGCCTACCTGTGGGCGCTGCTGCTCGGCGTCGGGCAGGGTGCCCTGTTCGCGCTCGCGCTCACGCTCGTCGTGCTGCGCAGCGCCACCAGCGAGACCGCGGCGCGGCTGTCCGCGATGTCCCAGGCCTTCGGTTACCTGATCGCGGCCGGCGGCCCGCTGCTCGTCGGGGTGGTCCGCGACGCGGCCGGTGGCTGGGGTCCGGCCATCGCGCTGCTGCTGGCCTTGCTGGTACCGCAGGTGCTGACCGGTCTCGGCGCCGGCCGCGCCCGGCACGTGGGCGAGACTGGATAACGGGCCGCACGCTCGCAGGTTCACCCCGCGGCCCGCAGGAGCGGGCGCACCTCGCCATCTGGTCCAAATCGGAAATCGAGCGTCCATTTGCTGAATTTACGGGTTATCTCGTCAGGGTGGTCGCGGAGCACTTCAAGCAACTCTTCGGAGAGATCCTTGTGCTCGTTCCTGCCCCGCGGCTGAGCGGTGAACGTCAACACGTACGCGATTGCGCGTGCCACCGTGTACATCGCGGGTTCTTTCGTGCGATCGTGATTCACGAGATCGACGAGCATCGGCCGCAGATTCTCGCGAACCTCCCGCGCTTCCCGGTCAGCCCCTTCGACTCCCAGACAATCACCGACCGCGAACAGGGCAGTATGCAACTCGGTGATATGTGCTCTTAACGGGTTCGGATGACCATTCATGTTCCGGTACGCCTGCTCACATCCGAAACTGAGGCTACGGACCACTCCTGGGCCACGATGCTGCAAGAAGCCCAACGCGAACAACGCACGGATCCGGACCCATCCATCCGCCCGCTCGTCGCGGAGCACCACGCCCAGCGCTCGGGCAACCGGCTCGGTCCATCCGCCGGCAATCAATGTGTCGATCGCCCTGCGCCGTTCGACACCGGCATTCTGCAGGATCACGTGTTTGAACAAATTCTTCGTGCCGGGGCGAACATGCGGTGGGATGTTCTCTTGGTCGAGTGATTCGGCCGCGTCGCGTACCGCGAGGTACCAGGGTTCGTCGATCTCCGGCCAGACGTTACAGACAGCCACGCGATCAGTCATGACCTTACCCAGCGTCGCCGCGACCCAGCGCAGCCCGCTGGCAATGTCAGGTCGGTCCTGCTCCGCCGCCCCGAGATGTTCGATGAGCTCGCGTAGCTGCCTTTCGACCTCGGGGTCATCGGCGCGACCGTGCTGAACTGCTCGTTGCCAGAGACCCATTGCGGCGGTGCCACGCTCACGAAGCGTCGCGTCGGTATCCTTGGCCCGGGCGAGCAGCACCTCGGTGACCGAGGTTCTTGGCCGCAGCCAGTCTCGTGGGGTCGAGATAGCCAACTCGAGGTCTAGTGAGCGACCCGGATAAATGCTGCTCTTGCGGAGTTGCTGCGCCTCGGACAGCAGCTCCGCGAGGCGCGGCTTCAGGCTGTCGGCCAGGAAGGTATCGCCCTTGTCCTGGTCATCCTTGCTGAGCAGGACCAGCTTCGTCAGCGCACGCCAAACACGAAAGCCTAGCGGCGAGTACCGCAGCGCGTCCTCGAGCTTGGCGAAGGTGACGTCGAACGCGTACTTCGCCAGATTCCCCAGCAGGATCTGCGCTTCGATGTTCCGCGTCGTCGGCGGACCCCCGGCGACGAGGATCAGACGCTCGACGACCTGGTTGATCTGGTCCTTGTACCCGTCCCGGATTGTTCTGCTGCTCCTGCCCGCCCTGTTGGCGGCCAGGAAGCTGGTCAGGAGCGCGGAACCTTGGATCAGGACGTGCAGATCGTCATCGGACGGTGTGGTCAGAAGATCCTGTGCCCAGCTAGGTGGAATGTGGGCGGTCAGGCTGGTTCGATCATGCAGTCCGCGCATACGGACGCCAAATTGTGCCAGACCTCCCGTGTGGTCAACTCCGGGTGCGAGGGCGACGATGACCTCGTCCAGCTGCCGGAGAGCATCGTTCGATAGCTTCGTCGTTCCTGCCAGCGCGTGTGAGAGGTTGGTGGGGCCTCCTGAGATGGCCTTTCCGACCGCCCTATCCGGAACGTCCAGCCGGGCCAGTTGAGCCGCCACCGCGTAACGGACCAGATCTTCCGGGAGGCTCACGTCCTCGATGGTATGAACGATGCGTCCACCCTTGGTGTTGTTGCCAGCGTCAGCCTTGACCTTGCCGGCAACAGCCCTTGTTGTGCGACGGCCCAATGACATTGTGAGACCGTAGCACCGCGTTGTGGCTGACATGGCATCCGTTGTGAACAGGAAAGCCTCGAGACCGCGACCTCCAACCAACGGTCTCGATCAACACGTCGAACACGACAATGCCATTCGCCGATCAATGCCGCCGGGCGCGCGCCCGGCCGGCAAGGACGACCTTGTTGTACCGGACTCGCGCGACATTGTGTAGTCGCGACGCCCCGTTGTGTTCTTCGGACCTGGCGTTGTCACCCGAACGGGGCAGACTGGTTCGATCGACGGCGCAGGGGGTCTGACCTGCAAGAGGAGTTTCTGAGGTCTGCTCTGAGAGCTTGTATGCCCCGCGACACGGGAGTTGAGTAGATGTCGGGGCCGCCGGTCGAATCGGCGAGCCCCGACCCCATCAGTGACGGCAGCAGGAAAAGGAGCCCAGCCATGCCGGCACACATTCAGAGTAAGGCCGAGGGCCCGACGAAGGAAAGACACGAGCGGCGGACCTCACCGGCTCGGCGCGACGGCCTGAGGATTCCCGGTCTCAGGATCACTCCTGACGGGCGCCTGGCGGTTGATCTCGAACGACCGACGTTCCACGCGCTCGTCTTCGGCTCCAGTCTGGTGGCGCTGACTCGGATCTTGTTGGCTCGATTGAGCCAACAACCTACTGGCGCGTTGATCTCGGCGTATCTCGGCGCGATCGTGGGCGCCTGCGTCCTGGGTAAGCTGGCACAGGTACGCATGAAGGACCGTACGCCACGTCTCTACACCTCTGGCATGTCGTTCACGGCGCTCGCGCTCTACGCCGCACCCGGTGCCCTGCCGCACATCGTGCCGACCGCTGCCTCGAACCGGTTCGCTATCGGCGCGATGCTGGTAGTGGGACTTGGGACGACAATCGCCGAACTGCTACACCGTATCGGCTGCGTGTCCACCGGGCTGGAAGAGCCGGTGAATCAGGTCACCGATGAGCCACCGGCTGTGCCGGTCCAGCCAGTCCAGACCGGTCGACCCAGGGCGACCGGCCGTTCAGCCAACTCGGCGGTTGGCAAACCCCCGCGGGTCCGCGCGCGCGTCGCGGGGAAGCTGGCCGCCTGACGGCCCAGCACTGGGCCTGACCACCACTGTCAAGACAGCGGCGGATCTCCTCACCGGAGGTCCGCCGTTTGCAACTACCCGGCCCTGCGTGACCCGAACCCTCCACCACGCGGGGTGTTGCGCAGGCGGCGCACTCTCGAACCATGAGTTACCCCGCCTACTACGGCCGCCCGGCGATGGTCGCCCGGTACCGCCGGCGCAGCGCTCCGGCCTCGGTCCACGTGGTGGCCGTCTTCCAGTACCTCGGCGCGCTGCTCACCCTCGCCGCGGCCGCGCTGGTCGCGCTGATCGCGCGCGGCGCCACCCGCGGCGCTCCCCTGGACCGCATCCCGGACGAGGTGCGCCGCGGCCTGGCCGGCGGCGGCCTCGTCATCGCGGTGACGCTCGGCGTGCTGGGGCTGCTGTGGCTGCTGGTGGCGCGCAAGCTCCAGCGCGGCCGGCAGTGGGCCCGGGTCACCGTGCTCGCGCTCAGCCTGCTGTCCATCGCCGGCACCGCCTACGGATACTGGCTCGGCCGCCAGCCCGACGTGCTGGCCGGACTCGCCCTCCCGGTGCTGTACGTCGCGCTGCTGTCCACCCGCGCCGCCCGCTCCTGGTTCCGGCGCGGCACCTGGTAGTACCCCGGGACGCGTTATCCTGCATCTATCGCCATGGATGGTGGACGTCCACAGTGGAGGTAGAGATGCGAATGAACCGCAGGATTCTGGCGCTCGCGGCGGCCGTCACCGCCAGCGCCGTGGCGCTCGTCGTCCCGCAGATGCCCTCCGCCGTGGCCGATTCGAGCCAGCTGTTCGTCTACCAGGTCACCGCCTCCTCCGACACCGCGGCGCAGCGACTGTTCCGGGCGGGCTTCGACGTGCTGGAGGACCGCGCCGGCCACTACCTGTTCGTGCTCGGCGACACGGCGACCGCCACCCAACTGCGCGCCGCCGGCTTCACGCCGACCGTGGTCGAGAAGGTCAAGCCGGCCGCCTGGAAGGCTCCCGCCACGCGCCTGGTACCCAACGCCGCGGCACCCGCGGTCGCCCCGATCGACGAGACCTACGACGGCGGGTACCACACGGTCCGTGCCCAGTTCGCGCACCTCGACGCGGTGGCCGCCGCCCATCCGGACCTGGCGACCGTGGTCGACTACGGCGACTCCTACCTCAAGACCCGCAACGCGGCCACCGGGTACGACCTGAAGGCGATCTGCCTGACCCGCAAGGTGACCGGCGACTGCGCGCTGACCCCCAACGTCACCAAGCCCCGGTTCCTGCTGATGTCGCAGATCCACGCCCGGGAGATCGTCACCGGTGACCTCTCCTGGCGCTTCATCGACCACCTCGCCAACGACTACGCGACCGACTCTTCGGTTTCCACCCTGCTCAACAACACCGAGGTGTGGGTGGTGCCGGTCGTCAACCCGGACGGCGTCGACCTGGTGCAGCAGGGCGGCAACCGGCCGTACCTGCAGCGCAAGAACCTCGACGGCACCGGCTGCGCCAACCCGCCCACCGGCTCGAACCAGCTCGGCGTGGACCTCAACCGCAACACCGTCACCCACTGGGACACCACCGGCGTGACCACCAACCGGTGCGGCCAGACCTATCCCGGCACGACCGGCGACAGCGAGCCCGAGACCAAGGCCATCGAGCAGCTGTTCCGCCAGCTCTTCGCCGACCAGCGGGGCCCGGGTGACGGCGCGGCGGCACCGGCCAGCACCAAGGGCGCCATGATCACGATGCACTCGTACGCCGGGATGGACCTGTTCCCGTGGGGCTGGAGCAACACGCACACGGCCAACGACGCCAAGCTGCGCGCGATCGCGGCGACGATG
Organism: Micromonosporaceae bacterium; assembly: GCA_039649115.1. Taxonomy (GTDB): domain Bacteria; phylum Actinomycetota; class Actinomycetes; order Mycobacteriales; family Micromonosporaceae; genus DATEJJ01. The sequence goes on from JBBWZQ010000415.1 coordinate 7,979, forward strand.
GCCTCCTTCAACGGGTACCGGTACGGCCAGCCGGGCGAGATCCTGTACAACGCCTCGGGCACCAGCGACGACTGGTCCTACGGGGAGCTGGGCATCGCGAGCTTCACCATCGAGCTGGCCAGCTGCGGCAGCTTCACCCCGGCGTACTCGTGCACCGCCACCGACTACGCGAAGAACCTTCCCGCGATCATGTACGTCGCCGGCGTCGCCAAGGCCCCGTACGCGTAGCCCGGCTCGACAAGGCGCCGATCGTGTAAGTAGCCTGTAGCGCATGACTCCTTACACGATCGACGCTGACGCCTGGCAGGAGAGTTGGGACCGGCAGCAGGAGGCGTACCTCCCCGACCGGGAGGAGCGCTTCGCTGCCTTGCTCGACACCGTGGCAGCCACCGCCGACGGGCCGGCGCCGGTGGTGCTGGACCTGGCCGGCGGTACGGGCTCCATCTCGCTGCGGGTGCTGCGGCGCTTCCGGCACGCGACGACGACCCTGCTCGACGTCGACCCGGTGCTGCTGACCATCGCCCGCGCCTCGCTCGACGAGCGCTCCGCCGTGGTCTCCGCCGACCTGCGCACGCCGGCGTGGACGGCCGCGCTGCCCCGCCACGACTACGACGCCGTGCTGACCGCCACCGCCCTGCACTGGCTGCCCGACGACCGGCTGGCCGCGCTGTACGCGGAGATCCGGCAGGTACTGCGGCCCGGCGGGGTGTTCGTGAACGCCGACCACATGCCCGACGAGGGGCTCCCGACCCTCACCGAACGGCTGGCGGACCGGCAGCGGGCCACCCGCGAGTCGCGGTACGCGACCGGCGCGGTGCTGTCGTGGGAGGCGTGGTGGGACCGGGTGGCCAAGGATCCGGCGCTCGGCCCGCTGCTGGCCCAGCGGCGCGAGCTGTTCGGCACCGGCGGGCACCACGAGTCCGACCAGCAGGTCAGCTGGCACGTGAGCGCGCTGCGGGCGGCCGGGTACACCGAGGCCGGCATCGTCTGGCGCGCCGGCAGCGACGCGGCCATCGCCGGCGTCCGCTGATTGAACCCGGCGGCTGATTGAACCCGGCGGCTGATTGAACCCGGTGCCGGCCTGGGCGGCTGGTGGTCTGGGCCGGGCGGGTTCCCCCGTGATCACGGGTGGTGCGGCTTGGCGGTGGCGTCCTGGCGGTGGCGTCCTGGTGGCGGGTCCTGGTGGCGGGTCCTGGTGGCGGGTCCTGGTGGGTTCCTGGTGGCGGCTCCTGGTGGGTTCCTGGTGGCGGGTCCTGGCGGCGGGTCCTGGCGGCGGCTCCTGGCGGCGGCTCCTGGCGGGTTCCTGGTGGCGGGTCCTGGTGGCGGCTCCTGGCGGTGACTGCCCGCCGTGATCATGTGAGGGTGAGATCTTGGCGGCTGGGGCACCGATTTTGGTGCTGTTGTCGCCAAGATCTCGGGGTGGGGACCCGGGCTCGGCTCGGGATGTCCTATTCATAGAGATGTCGAACCGCCTCCGGCGCGGAGCTGACATGATCACGGTGGCTGCCGGTGGCCCGCCACGGCCCAGCGGGACACCGAGTGTCAAGCCGAGCGTGCCGGCGTCCTCAGCATCGTGGCGGGGAGGTCAGATCGCAGTCGCGTGGGACACCTTCCACCCGTCGCCGATCCGGATCATGGTGAGCACCACCCGGTTCTGGTCCACCTTCTCGCCGCTGATGTTCGCGTTGCGGCGGTACTGGTTCAGGTAGACCAGCAGCTCGACCTGGCCGGTACCGGCCTGCACGACA
>JBBWZQ010000028.1:0-2955 GCA_039649115.1 Micromonosporaceae bacterium
CCGTACTCCTGGGCGGCCTCGGTGGCCCGGTAGCCGGCGTTCTCCAGTCGCTCGTCGACCTGCTGGACCAGCTGGGAGCGCAACGCTGCGGTGGAGACCAGTCCGACGAGTGCCAGGACGGCCACCAGCGGCACGACGAACGCCACCAGCAGCTTGGTGCGCAGCGAGGACGGGCGGGCGCGGCTCACCGGGGGAGCGGGGGAGCGGTCATGCGGCGGGCTTGATCACGTACCCGGCGCCACGGAGCGTGTGGATCATCGGGGTGCGGCCGGCGTCGATCTTGCGGCGCAGGTAGGAGATGTAGAGCTCGACGATGTTGCCCTGGCCACCGAAGTCGTACTGCCACACCCGGTCGAGGATCTGGGCCTTGGACAGCACCCGCTTGGGGTTGCGCATCAGGTAGCGGAGCAGCTCGAACTCGGTGGCGGTCAGCCGGATGTCGTCCCCGGCCCGGGTGACCTCGTGGCTCTCCTCGTCCAGGGTCAGGTCGCCGACCACCAGCAGCCCGTCGTCGGCCACCACCCGGCTGGTGCGGCGCAGCAGTCCGCGTAGCCGGGCAAGGACCTCCTCCAGGCTGAACGGCTTGGTCACGTAGTCGTCGCCGCCCGCGGTCAGGCCGGCGACCCGGTCCTCCACCGCGTCACGGGCGGTGAGGAACAGCACCGGCACCTGGGGCGACGCCTGGCGCAGCTTGCGCAGCACGGTGAAGCCGTCCATGTCCGGCAGCATCACGTCGAGCACGACCACGTCCGGCTCGAACGCGCGAGCCTGCCGCACCGCCTCGAACCCGTCGCCGGCGGCCCGCACCTCCCACCCCTCGTACCGCAGCGCCATCGACAGCAACTCGGACAGCGTGGACTCGTCGTCGACCACGAGCACCCGCACCGGGCCGCCGTCCGGCCGGCGCAGGGCGACCTTTGTCGGCACCGGCTCCGGGACGGAACGGGGCGCTCGCGGGGGCATGTTCACGATCGACATGCTCTCATCCTGGAACACGGGACTGTGCCGCTTCTCTGAACTTCCTGTGCGTTCCCTGTGCGTGCCGGCGCGGATCAGCGGACGGCCGGCGAGGACGGCGCGTGCGCGCCCACGTTCGGCGGTGGCTGGCCGTCCAGGAGGTCGTCCATCCGCAGGATCGTCGGGTCGCCGACGTCGGCGTCGTAGTCCGCCGGCCGGGTGGCGTCCTCGCCGTCCGGCACCCGGAACAGGCGCAGGACCGGGGTGGCCAGCGTCGTCACCACCACGTTCACGCCGAGGGCGAGCAGGCCCGCGTAGATGCTGACCTGGGTGTGCATCCCGAGGTGGGCCAGCGGCCAGCCGGTACCGCCGAAGTGTGCCCGTACCAGCCGGCCGCCCGGTCCCAGCTGCGGGATCTGGTACAGCTGGACGGCACCGACCACCAGCCCGACGACCAGCCCGCCCAGCACGGCCCACCGGTGGAACCACCGGGTGAACAGGCTCAGGCACACCGCCGGCAGGCACTGCAGCACGATGACCCCGCCGATGAGCTGCAGGTCGACCGAGAACTGCGGGTTGACGAGGAAGATGACGGCGACCGCGCCGAACTTGACCGCGAGGGAGGCCCACCGGCTGACCCACGCCTCCTCCCGCGGGGAAGCGTCCGGGCGCAGGTACTCGCGGTAGATCGAGCGGGTGAACAGGTTGGCCGCGGAGATCGACATGACGGCGGCGGGTACCAGCGCCGCGATGCCCAGCCCGGCGAAGGCGATCCCGGCGCACCACTGGGGAAAGATCGTGTGGAACATCTGCGGGATCACGGTGTTGAGGTCGCCGACCTTGCCCTTGGCCGGATCGGTGCCGATGGGCAGCACGCCCTGGGCGATCGCGAAGATGCCGAGCAGGGCCATCAGGCTCAGCGCCAGCGTGTAGACCGGCAGGCCGGCGGCGTTGCGCTTGATCGTGTCCCGGTCCTTGGCGGCGAGGATGCTCGTCAGGGTGTGCGGGTACGCGAAGATCGCCAGTGCCGAACCGATGATCAGGGTGAGGTAGCTCCACTGCGCGTGCGGGCCGAGCAGCAGCCCGGTGCCGGGCGTGGCGAGCTTGGTGAAACGCAGGTCGGCGAGGTGGAACGCGCCACCCAGGCCGCCGGCGATCGCGACGACCAGCAGCGCGGCGATGATCACCCAGATCAGCAGGATGTCCTTGGCGATCGACAGGAGGGCCGGCGCGCGCAGGCCGGACCGGAAGGTGCACACCGCGACCAGGGCGAGCGCGGCGACCAGCGGCCAGTCGCCGGTGATGCCCATCGTGCGGAACACGGCCTGCAGGCACAGGAGCTGGACCGCGATGTAGGGCATCGTCGCCACGATGCCGCACACGGCGACGAGTCCCGCCAACCCGCGCGAGCCGAACCGGGCCCGGGCGAACTCGGCGCCGGTCACGAAGCCGTGGGTGTGCGCGACGGACCAGATGCGCGGCGCGATCAGGTACACCAGCGGGGCGCAGAGCAGGGCGAACGGTACGGCGAAGAAGCCCATCGCACCCACGCCGTACACGTACGCAGGTACGGCCATGAAGGTGTATGCCGTGTACGCGCTGCCGCCGAGCAGGAACCAGGTGACCCAGTTGCCGAACGCCCGGCCACCCACGCCCCACTCCTCCAGGCTGTGGATGCTCGACGGCTGGCGCCACCGGGCCGCCGCCAGGCCGAGCACGACGCTCACCCCGAGCAGGCCACCGAAAACCCAGAGTTCGACCTGGTGGGAACCCATGTCAGCGCTCTCTGCCCAGGAGGAACACGGACGTGATCACCACGATCGCGAGTACCGCGCAGAACATCTGGTACCAGTAGAAGAACGGGATGCCCCACAGCTCCGGCAGGTCGCTGTTGGTCAGCGGGCTGAGCAGCGGGGCCACGATCGGGATGACCAGCAGCCAGGTCCGGCCCCGGCGGCCGCGGTGCGCCGCCCGGCGCCCCGCCGGCCGGCCCGGATC
>JBBWZQ010000093.1:0-52436 GCA_039649115.1 Micromonosporaceae bacterium
TGGTGAGCAACGTGGAGGCCCAGCCGCGCGAGGCGGCGGGTGGGCGCGAGGCGGCCGGCGGGCCGGTACACGAGCTGCTGCCCGGGCGGGAGGTCGTCCTCGGGGGTACCCGGGGCATCGCGGTCAGCCGTACGCTGCCGCACCGGGACCGGCGCATGGTCGGCGCGTGGTGCTTCGTGGACCAGTACGGGCCGCACGACACCACGGCAGGCGGCGGCATGAAGGTGCCGCCGCACCCGCACACCGGGCTGCAGACGGTGAGCTGGCTCGTGCAGGGCGAGGTGCTGCACCAGGACAGCCTGGGCAGCGTGCAGCTGGTCCGGCCGGGCCAGTTGAACCTGATGACGGCGGGGCGCGGGATCGCGCACTCCGAGGAGTCCCCGCCCCACGGGCCATCCGTACTGCAGGGGGTGCAGCTGTGGGTCGCGCTGCCCGACCCGTACCGCTTGATTGATCCGGCCTTCGCCCACCACCCGGACCTGCCCGTGGTGGCCGGCGCCGGGGTGACCATCACCGTCGTCATGGGTGAGCTGGCCGGTGTGGCCTCGCCGGCGCGCGCCTACAGCCCGCTCGTCGGTGCGGAGATCGCGCTCGCGGACGCGCAGACCCGGCTGGCGCTGCGCGTGGACTTCGAGTACGCGGCGCTGGTGCTGCACGGCGTGGCCGAGGTGGACGGCGTCGGCCTGTCCCCCGGGACGCTGTTGTATCTGGGCCGCGGGCGCACCGGGCTGCCGCTGCGCGGGACGGGCCGGGTGCTGCTGCTCGGCGGCGAACCGTTCGAGGAGCGGATCGTCATGTGGTGGAATTTCGTGGGCCGCGGGCACGACGAGATCGTGCGGGACCGGGAGGACTGGATGGCCGGCGTGCGGTTCGGCCGGGTCGGCGGGTACCAGGGTGATCCGCTGCCCGCGCCGCCGATGCCGGCGACACCGCTGCTGCCCCGGGGGCGGGAGCGGTGATCCGCTATGGTTGCCGTGCGGAATATTGCTCAGTCAAGTATCGTTGGTCCGGGCATTACCGGAGCTAACCGCAAGAGGAGTGGTCATGCCAGCCGTCACCGTCGAGAACATCCTGGTTCTGCCGCGGGTACCGGCCCCGGACCCGGCTGTCGCCAAGCAGCGTCCGGTGGCGTCCGTCACCACCGCGCCGAAGGGCTTCGAGGGGGAGGGCTTCCCGGTCCGGCGCGCCTTCGCCGGCGTCGACCTCGCCGCGCTCGATCCCTTCATCCACATGGACCAGATGGGCGAGGTGGAGTACGCACCCGGTGAGCCCAAGGGCACCGCGTGGCACCCGCACCGCGGGTTCGAGACCGTCACGTACATCATCGACGGTGAGTTCCAGCACTCCGACTCCAACGGCGGCGGTGGCCTGATCACCAACGGCGACACCCAGTGGATGACCGCCGGTGCCGGCATCCTGCACATCGAGGTACCGCCGGAGCACCTCGTCGTCAGCGGCGGTCTGTTCCACGGCGTCCAGCTGTGGGTCAACCTGCCCAAGCGCCTGAAGTTCGCGCCGCCGCGTTACCAGGACATCCGCTCGCGCACGGTGGGCCTGCTGTCCTCGCCGGACGGCGGCGCGCTGATCCGCGTCATCGCCGGTGAGCTGGCCGGACATCCCGGCCCTGGCGTCACGCACACGCCGATCACGCTGGTGCACGCGACGGTGAGCCCGGGTGCGTCACTGACGCTGCCGTGGCGGGCCGACTTCAACGCGCTGGCCTACGTGCTCGCCGGGCAGGGCACCGTCGGTGCGGAGCGCCGGCCGGTGTCCATGGGCCAGCTGGCCGTGTTCGACGCGGGCGACGCGGTGACCGTGGCGGCCAGCGCCACGCAGGACAGCCGCAACGCCGGGCTGGACGTGCTGTTCCTGGGCGGCGAGCCGATCCGCGAGCCGGTCGCGGCGTACGGTCCGTTCGTGATGAACACCCGCGCCGAGCTGGTGCAGGCGTTCGAGGACTACCAGGCCGGCCGGCTGGGCAGCATCCCGGCGGCGCACGCGGACGTGCGCGGCGAGACCGGGGACGTCGGGTGAGCACCGACGAGGTCCGGGTGGTGGACAATCCGGAAAAGGAGCGGTTCGAGATCTACCTGGGCGGCGCGCTCGCCGGGTTCGTGATCTACGAGTTGGCGCCGGGCGTGATCACGTTCGTCCACACCGAGGTGGATCCCAACTTCGACGGTCGTGGCCTGGGTGGGCGGCTGGTGTCGCAGGCGCTGGAGACGGCCCGGGAGCGCGGGCTCGCGGTGGTGCCGCTGTGCCCGTTCGTGCGGCGGTACATCCAGCAGCATCCGGCCTACGCCGAACTCGTCACGTCGTGACCGCGCTGTGGGGGCCCTTTCCGGGCCCCCGCAGCGGTTGCGCTCAGCTGGCCAGCTCCGCGTCCGAGGAGAGGACCAGGCCGATGCTGACGGTACCGGTGCGCAGCGCGTTCTTCGTCTGCGAGCCGGCCGAGTCCAGCGACTTGAACGAGCCGAACGTGATCCCGTAGGTCTTCTGCAGGCCCACCTCGCAGAACGGCCGCTGCGGGCACTCCGGGGGACCGCCGAGGACGGTGTCCTTGCCGGAGCACTTGCTGGCGAAGTCCGACAGCGTGGTGACGCCGTACTTGTCGGCGAACGGCTTGGTGACCGCGAACGCGTTCTGGTCGGCCGCCTGGGCCGGCTCACCGAACGTGAGCCCGAGCTTGCTGCCGAGACCCTTCAGCGCGGTCACCGTGGCAGCCAGGTCGCTGGACGCCAGCGGGCTCGGCTTGGCGCCGTTCACCTTCGGGTTGAGGAACTCGGTGAGCGTGCCGGCGTACTCCGGTACCACCTGGAGCTGGCCCTTCTCCAGCGCCGGCTCGTACAGCTCGCGGTTGCCGACCGTCTGCACCTTGGCGGTGAATCCGGCCGCGTTCAGCGCGATCTTGTACAGCTCGGCGACCGTCTGGTTCTCGCTGAAGTTGGCCGCACCGATGGTCACCGCGCCGCTCGCGCTCCTGGTGATGCCGCTGGTGAGGTTGCTGCTGGTGGCGAACGCCTGAGCTGCCGCCTGCGAGGTCTTGTGGTCGATGTCGGTCGCCTTGTTGAGCGCGGTCAGCTTGGGCGTGTCCAGCGCCGCGGAGACCTTGTTCAGCGCGTCGAGCAGGCCCGGCTTGACCGCCTTGGTGTTCACCGCGGGGATGATGTTGTCGACGGTCTGCAGCTTCTTGTCGTCGGTGAGGGCGACGAGTTGGGTGCCCGCGACCGGCGCGCAGCCACCCGCGGCGGCCGCGCTGGCAGGTGCCTGGGTCCCGGACGAGCCCGCCTTGCCGCATCCCGCGACCAGGAACGCCGCCGCGGCAACCCCGATCAGACCGATCGTCGTTCTCTTGACAGGATTCATCTCCCGCCCGCCTTCCGTGTCCCGGCCAACCGGCCGCGTGTCCGACGGGCGGCATGCGGGGTGTGCCGCCGCCCGATTGCAGTCTTCACCTCAGCACGGACCGCGCGTCAGCAGCAACCGGAATCCGGATCATGGCCGATGTTGTTAACAGATGTTGACTATCCGGCCGCGTCGACCGCCGTCCGGACCCGGCGCGCCCGCCGGCCGCGGCGCAGCGGGGCCGGCGTGACCAGCCGCTCGACGCCGGCCAACACCACCTCGACCAGCAGCGCGAACACCGCGACGAGCAGCCCGCCGGCGAGGATCTCCCCCATCCCGGCGGCGATCGTCTTGCCGAACCCCTCCTGGATGATCTGGCCGAGGCCGCCGCCGCCGACGAACGACGCGAGGGTCGCGGTCGCCACCACCTGTACGGCCGCCGTGCGGAAGCCCGCGGCGAGGTACGGCACGGACAGCGGCAGCTCCACCCGCCACAGCACCTGCCAGCCGGACAGGCCCATGCCCCGCGCCGCCTCGCGCACCTCGGGGTCGACCTCGCGCAGCCCGGTGTACGCGTTGGCCAGCAGGGGCGGGATCGCGAAGACGGCCAGCGCGAGCACGATCGCCGGGAAGCCGAAGCCGATGAAGGTCAGCGGGAAGATGGCCAGCAGCGCGAGGGTGGGTATCGCGAGCGAGATGTTGGACAGCAGCACCACGGCGCTGCCACCCCGGCCGATGTGCCCCAGCCAGATGCCCACCGGCCAGGCGATCGCGCAGCCGACGAGCACGGCGGCCGCGCTGATGCGCACGTGCTCCCCCAGCCGGTCCATCACGCCGCCCGGGTTGGTCCAGTTGAGCGGGTCGTTCAGCCAGTCCACGGCCTGCTGCACGGCGTTCATGCGCGGCTAGCCCGGGACCAGGGGGAGGCCAGCCGGCCGAGGCCGGCCAGCACCAGGTCGAGGACCAGGGCCAGCGCCACGCACAGCAGGGTGTTCGTGGCGATCTCCGCCCGGTAGAAGCCGTTGCGGAAGCCCGCCATGATCAGCTCACCGAGGCCGCCGTTGCCGTTCAGCACGCCGATCGTGACCAGGGCCACGGTGGACACGGTCGCCAGCCGTATCCCGGTGAGGATGCCGGGCAGCGCCAGCGGCAACTCGATGCTCAGCAGTTGGCGCAGCCGCCCGTACCCCATGCCCCGGGCCGCCTCCCGCACGTCGTCCGGCACGGCGACCAGGCCCGCGAGCGCGTTGCGCACCACCATCAGCAGCGCGTACAGCACGAGGCCGATGAGCACGGTGGTCCGGCCAATACCGACGAACGGGGTGAGCAGCGCGAAAAGGGCGAGCGACGGAATCGTGTAGAGGATCGCGGACAGCGCCAGGATCGGGGCCGCGAGCGACCGTACCCAGTAGGCGACGACGGCGAGCGGGATCGCGACCACGGTCGCCAGGAGCACTGTCTCCACGGTCAGCGCGGCGTGCTGCTGCAGCGCGGACAGGATCGTGGCATGGTTGTCAGTCACGTAGTGCCACGAGAACCATGGGTTGCTCACCTGCGCGTAGGCGAGCGCCGGTGAGTCCGGAAGGGACATAGGTGGACGGTACCTTGGGCAGCGGCGCCGCGCCGATAACCCTGGAGCGGATCGCGAAGCGGTACCCGGACGGCACGGACGCGGTGCGGGAGCTTTCTCTGGACATCCTCGCCGGTGAGGTCGTGGTGCTCATCGGGCCGTCGGGCTGCGGCAAGTCGACCGTGCTCCGGATGATCAACCGGTTGATCGAGCCGACCGGCGGCCGGGTGCTCATCGACGGCGCGGACACCGCCGAGTCGGACCAGGTGGACCTGCGGCGGCGGATCGGGTACGTCATCCAGAACACCGGCCTGTTCCCGCACCAGACGGTACGGACGAACGTGGCGACGGTACCGAAGCTGCTGGGCTGGTCCCGGTCGCGCGTCAACGAGCGGGTGACCGAACTGCTGGACCTGGTCGGCCTGGACCCCGCGCGCTACGGACCCCGGTACCCGCACGAGTTGTCCGGCGGGCAGCGCCAGCGCGTCGGCGTCGCGCGCGCCCTGGCGGCCGATCCGGTGGTACTGCTGATGGACGAGCCGTTCTCCGCCGTCGACCCGATCGTGCGGCTGCGGCTGCAGGACGAGTTCCTCAAGCTGCAGGCGACGGTGCGCAAGACGATCGTGCTGGTGACCCACGACATCGACGAAGCGGTGCGGCTCGGCGACCGGATCGCGGTGCTGTCCGAGGGTGCCACGCTGGAGCAGTACGCGCCGCCGGCCGACCTGCTGCGGGAGCCGGCCAGCGCGTTCGTGCGCGAGTTCGTCGGCGCCGACCGGGGCGTGATGCGGCTGGGCGTCACCCCGATCGACCCGGGCTCGCTGCGTCCCGTGTCCACAGTGGACTTCGAGCCGTCGGGCCCGTCGGTACCGGCGACGGCCTCCCTGCGCGAGGCGCTGGGCGCGCTGCTGGACGGCGGCAGGGGCTGGGTGGCGGTACACGACGGTGGCGGCCCGCCGCTCGGCGTCCTGATCCCCGAAGACTTCGCCCGCCTCAGCAGCGTGGAGCCCACCTGACCGGGCCGGTCACCCGATCTCGGCGACATCGCCGTCGTCGAAGTGGATGGCGTGATGCAGCCGTCCGCCCAGCGCCTCGGCGAACCGGGCCACGACGTCCTGCCCGGACAGCTGCCGCGGCAGCGACTAGAGGTCGCCGGGTTGGCCGAGGGCGGCGAGGTAGGAGCGGGCCCAGTGGGTCACGTCGTGTGCGGCCAGGTACCGGCGCATCGTGCGCATCCGCTTCGCCGTGTCGCTCGGATCCGCCTCCAGCGCCCGTACCAGCGTGTCCTTCAGGTTGTCGAGGTCGTGCGGGTTCACCAGATACGCGTGCTTCAGCTCCGACGCGGCACCGGCGAACTCCGACAGCACCAGGGTGCCGCCGTTGTCCACCCGGCTGGCCACGTACTCCTTGGCCACCAGGTTCATCCCGTCGCGCAGCGGAGTCACCGCCATCACGTCGGCCGCGCGGTACAGGGCGGCGAGTTCCATGTGGTTGAAGGAGCTGTTGAGGTAGTGCACGGCCGGCACGCCCAGCCGGCCGTACTCGCCGTTGATGCCGCCGACCTCGCGCTCGACCTTGTCGCGCAGCAGGCGGTAGTGGCCCACCCGTTCCCGGCTCGGCACCGCCACCTGCACCAGGACGGTGTCCGGTACCTTCACCCGGCCGTCGGCGAGCAGCTCCCGGTATGCCTTCAACCGGTGCTCGATGCCCTTGGTGTAGTCCAGGCGGTCCACGCCGAGCATGATGCGGTCCGGTTGGCCGAGGTCCCGGCGGATCTGGGCGGCCTTCTCGCGTACCTCGGGGGTGGCGGCCAGCCGCGCCATCTCGCCCACGTCGATGGAGATCGGGAACGCGCCGACCCGTGCCACCCGTCCGTCGACCTCGATCTCGTGGTGCCGGGTGCGCAGGCCGAGTTGCCGGTCGGCCAGCCGGAGGAAGTTGTGCGCGCCGCCCGGGTTCTGGAAGCCGATGAGATCCGCGCCGAGCAGCCCCCGCAGCAGTTCGGCGCGCCTCGGTATCTGCCGGAACAGCTCCGACGGCGGGAACGGTATGTGCATGAAGAAGCCGATCCGCAGGTCCGGCCGCAATTCGCGGAGCAGGGCCGGTACCAGTTGAAGGTGGTAGTCCTGGATCCACACGGCGGCGTCCGGCGGCGCGGCCTGCGCCGCGGCGGCGGCGAACCGCCGGTTGACCCGCTGGTAGGACTCCCACCAGCGGCGGTGGTAGACCGGCTGTTCGACGGCATCGTGGTACAGCGGCCATAGGGTGGAATTCGAGAAACCCTCGTAATAGTTTTCGAACTCGTCGGCGGACAGCGGCACCGCGCGCAGCGCCACCCCGTCGATGTCCGGGAGTTCGGGTGCCGGTCCGACGCGACCGGCCCAGCCGACCCAGATGGCGCCGCCGTGCTGCAGCACCGGATGCAGGGCGCTGACCAGCCCTCCCGGGCTGCGTCTCCACTCGCGCGCACCGCTGTCGGAGAGCGTTTCGTCGATGGGCAGCCGGTTGGCGACGACGACGAGAGAGCGGTTGGACATGCCGGTACCCCCAGGGTCCGTGAAGATCCGTGCCTCTTGCCACTTCTTCACCGGTTTCTACCGGTCGATAGTTAAGTGCCCGTTACGAGATTGATAAGCGCGTCGATGATTTTGCTCACACACGGTCGCAACACATTCACGAGGCGCATTATGGAGAGCTTCTCATCTCCCCGCCCGGCGGGAAACCCCGCGAGAAATCGGTGGAGCCGCGTATGGTGCGCGGTGGAACATGCAGACATGGTGGATGACGTGCGCAGAATCCGGGCCGACGAGTGGCGCGAATACCGCGAACTCCGACTGGAGGCGCTGAAAGATACCCCGCTGGCCTTCACCGAGCAGTACGAAACGTCGGTGCGGCGGCCGGACGGGTTCTGGCGGGAGCGGGTGGGCCGGTCGGCGACGGATGGGACCGTCGCGGGATTTGTCGCCGTCAATGCCGGACGCTTCGTCGGAAAGGCCACGTGCATCATTGAGCCGGAAGTGACCGAGCACGTGTCCGCCCAGATCGTGGGCGTTTACGTGCAGCCGCCCGCGCGGGGGCGGCAGGCGGGGACCGCGACCCGCCTGATCGACGCCGCGGTCACCTGGGCGCGGCGGGACGCGGGCGCGGACCGGGTCCGGCTGTTCGTCCTGGAGGTGAACGAGCGGGCACAGCGGTTCTACCGCCGCTTCGGGTTCGTGGCGACGGGAAACACGATGCCGTACCCGCCGGATCCGTCCTATGTGGAGCTTGAGATGGAATACCGGGGCGGCGGCGCGGCAACCGGCCTCGGCTAGGGTGAACAGGTGAACGACGGCAAGCTGCGCGCCCTCCTCCTGGAGAACATCCACCCCGACGCGGTGTCCCGGCTGGAGGCCGGCGGGTACCTGGTCGAGAGCCTCGGGCAGGCGCTGGACGAGGACGAGCTGATCGAGCGCGTCGACGGGGTACACGTGCTGGGTGTGCGGTCCAAGACCCAGGTCACCGCGCGCGTCGTCGGCGCGGCACCGCAGCTCGTGGCGGTCGGCGCGTTCTGCATCGGCACCGACCAGATCGACCTCGCCGCCGCGTCCGGCGCCGGGGTGGCGGTGTTCAACGCGCCGTTCTCCAACACGCGCAGCGTCGTGGAGCTGGCACTCGCGGAGATCATCGCGCTCACCCGCCGGCTCACCGAGAAGAACAGCGCGATGCACGCCGGGGTCTGGGACAAGGACGCCGAGGGCAGCCACGAGGTCCGCGGCCGGGCACTGGGCATCGTGGGGTACGGGAACATCGGCACCCAGCTGTCCGTACTCGCCGAGAACCTCGGCATGCGCGTGTACTTCTACGACACGGCCGACAAGCTCGCCCTCGGCAATGCCCGGCGCTGCGGCACCCTGGACGAACTGCTGGAGGTCGCCGACGTCGTGACCCTGCACGTCGACGGCCGCCCCGGAAACAGCGGCCTGTTCGGTGCGGAGCAGTTCGCCCGGATGCGGCCCGGGAGTCTGTTTCTCAACCTGTCGCGGGGGTTCGTCATCGACCACGCGGCGCTGCGCCGCCATCTCGTGGACGGGCGCCTCGCCGGCGCGGCGGTCGACGTGTTCCCGAAGGAGCCCAAGGGCCGCGGCGACGAGTTCCAGTCGGAGCTGCGGGGCCTGCCCAACGTGATCCTCACCCCGCACATCGGCGGATCCACCGAGGAGGCACAGGCTGACATCGGCGGCTTCGTGGCGGGCAAGCTGGCCCAGTTCGTCGCGGAAGGCAACAGCACGCTCAGCGTCAACCTGCCCGCGGTCGCGCTGCCGCTGCCCGGCCAGCGGCACCGGATCGCCCACGTGCACCGCAACACGCCTGGCGTACTGGCACAGGTGAACAGCGTGCTGGCCGCGCACTCGGTGAACATCGAGGGGCAGCTGCTGGCCACCCGCGGCGAGTACGGGTACCTGCTGACGGACATCGGCTGCGACTACCCCGACGAGGTGCTTGCGCGGCTGCGCGCGATGACTCAGACGGTGCGGCTACGGGTCATCTCGTGACGGGGATGGAGGACGGGCTGCGGGCGGTCGTCGGGGACGCCCACGTGCTGCTCGATCCGGACCTGCGCGCACCGTACGAGACGGACTGGACGCGCCGGTTCACGGGTACCGCCCGGTGCGTGGTGCGACCGGCGGACACGGCCGAAGTGGCGGCGGTGGTGCGGGCGTGCGGCGCGGCCGGTGCGCCGATCGCCGTGCAGGGCGGCAACACCGGCCTGGTGGGCGGCGGCGTGCCCGGCGGCGGCGAGGTGCTGCTGAGCCTGGCCCGGCTGACCGGCCTGGCGCCGGTCGATGCCGTCGAGGCACAGGTCACCGCGGGGGCCGGGGTGACGCTGGAAGACCTGCAGGCACACGCGCGCGCGGCCGGCTTCGACTTCGGCGTGGACCTGGCGGCCCGGTCCTCGGCCACGGTGGGCGGGCTGGTGGCGACGAACGCGGGTGGCATCAGAGTGCTCCGGTACGGCAGCATGCGCGCGCAGCTCGCCGGCATCGAGGCGGTTTTCGCCGACGGCGGCGTGATGAGCCACCTGACCGGTCTCGCGAAGGACAACACCGGCTACGACCTGACCCAGTTGCTCGCCGGGAGCGAGGGCACCCTCGCGATCGTGACCCGGGTGCGGCTGCGGCTGGTGGCGCTGCTGCCCGCGCGGGCGGTCGCGCTCGTCGGCCTCGCCGGTACCGATGCGGCACTGGCGCTGCTCGGTGTGGCCCGTCGCGGCCTCGCGACGCTGTCAGCCGCGGAACTGTTCTACGCGGAGGGTCTCGACCTGGTCTGCGCGCACGCCCGGCTGCAGCCCCCGTTCCGCAAGGCATACCCGGCCTACGTCGTGCTGGAATGCGCCGGGCGGGCCGACCCCACCGACGAGTTGCTGGAGACGCTGTCCGGCTGCGACGCGGTCGGGGACGCCACGGTGGCGACGGACGCGACCGGCCGGACCCGGCTCTGGACCTACCGCGAGGCGCACACCGAGGCGGTGAACGCGGCCGGGGTACCGGTGAAACTCGACGTGTGCGTGCCGCTGGGCGAGCTGCCCGGCGTGGTCGCGGCGCTTCCGTCCATAGTGGAGACTTCGGCGCCGGGTGCCCGGACCGTCCTATGGGGACACCTCAACGAGGCCAACCTGCACATCAACATCCTCGGTGCCGGCGAGCGCGCGGAGGCGGTCAGCGACGCGGTGCTGCGCCTGGTCGCCGCGCACCGGGGGAGCATCAGCTCGGAGCACGGGGTCGGCCGCGCCAAGGTGGCGTGGTTGCCGCTGTCCCGCAGCGACGCGGAGATCGACGCGATGCGCCGCGTCAAGTCCGCGCTCGATCCGGCCGGGCTGCTCAGTCCCGGGGTGCTCCTGCCGCGATAGCCGGCCGGCCGGGCGAGCGCGCCGCGCGCCGGGTGCACCCGGATCATTGCGGGTGTACCACGGTCGAGTAGTCCTTCAGGGTGATCGCATCGGCCTTCTGGAACGTCTTGGCGAGCAGGCTGCGCAGTGGCCACGCGGTCATCATCCGCATCGAGAGGTTGCGCATCCGGATCGTGGCGGCGCCGCCCGGCAGGAAGCCCTTGATGCCGCCGGGCGGCAACTTCTGCGCCTGCGTGACGTACCCCCGCAACTCGGTCTCGTAGCGGCCGAAGGCAGCACGGTGGTCGCCCTGCGCGGCCGCCAGTTCCCCGGCGAGCACGTAGGCGCCGACGATGGCCAGGCTGGTGCCGAGGCCGGTCAGCGGGGAGGGGCTGAAACCCGCGTCGCCGAGCAACGCCACCCGCCCGCGCGACCAGCTTTCCATGTGCACCTGGCCATACATGTCGAAGTACAGCTCGGGGGTGTCCCGCAACGCCGCGAGCAGTCGTGGCACCTCCCAGCCGCCCCCGGCGAAGGTGTCGGCGACGATCTGCTTCTGCCACGCGACATCGCCGCGGTCGTAGCGCAGCGGCGGGGAGGCGAAGCTGAACATGGCCTGCGCGCCGTGCCCGCGTTCCGAGCGGATCGCGGCCAGCCGGCGGCCGGGGAGGTTGTAGAACAGCATCCAGCCCTGGCTGTCGAAGCCCTCCGGGAGGCTGAAGAACGCGGTGTAGGCGCCGAGCGGGCGCACGAACGCGGACTCCTCGCCGAACGCGAGCGCGCGTATCCGCGAATGCATCCCGTCCGCGCCGACCACGAGGTCGAACGTGCGCGGCGCGGCGCGCTCGAACGTGACGGCCACCCCGTCGTCCCGCTGCGCCAGGCTCGCGATCGAGTCGTCGAACAGGTACTCGGTCTCGTGCCGCGTCGCGTCGTAGAGGATGCGGGCCAGGTCGCCGCGCAGGATCTCCACCTCCGCGACGATGCCCTCGCCGCCGAACAGATCCGCGGGCATCCGCGCGAGCCACTTGCCGGCATCGTTGACGTAGGCGAACCCGAGCTCGTGCACCCGCTGCGTCCGGACCTCGGGCATGATGCCCATGCGCTCCACGACATCGCGGGCGGCGCCCCGCAAGTCGACGGCCTGCCCACCCGGACGGGGGACCGGCGCACGCTCCACCACGGTGGGACGCAAGCCGTACCGGCACAGCCAGTAGGCCAGGGCGGGACCGGCGACGCCGGCGCCCGAGATGAGCACGTTCTTCACGCGACACCCCTCTCTGTGTACGGCGTACGCTAGTGAGCCCTATGGGTTTCTCGCAATGGCGTACTAGTACGCTCGCGCGTGTGACCGCACCGTACGCGCAGATCGTCGCGGACATCCGCGGCCGCATCACCGCCGGCGAGCTGCGCCCCGGTGACCGGGTGCCCTCGACCCGCCAGATCACCCGCGACTGGGGCGTGGCGATCGCCACCGCCACGAAGGCGCTCGCCACGCTGCGGCAGGAGGGCCTGGTGCGCGCCGTGCCCGGCGTGGGTACCGTCGTGCACGCCCCGTCGGCGCCCCGCCGGGTCCCTCGCCAGGCAGAGCTGGCTCCGGCGCGCATCGTCAGCACCGCGACAGCCATCGCCGACAGCGAAGGACTCGCCGCGCTCTCGATGCGCCGCCTCGCCACCGAACTCGGCGTCGCCACCATGGCCCTGTACCGCCACGTGCGCGGCAAGGATGAGCTCGTGCTGATGATGGCAGAGTCGCTGTTCGCCCAGATTCCGCCGCCCAGGTCCCCGCCCCGGGGTTGGCGCGCCCAGCTCGAGGCGATCGCCCGGCTGCAGTGGACGGTCTACGGGCAGCACCCGTGGCTGGCGCCGGTCATCTCGGTGACCCGCCCGCAGTTGATGCCCAACGGGATGGCCCACACGGAGTGGACACTGCGCGCGCTGGGCGGGCTCGGACTCGATCCGAACACGCGACTGCACGCGGCCATCACCCTGCTCGCCTACGTGCGCGGGCTGGCGATGAACTTCGAGTCCGAGGCCCGCGCGCGGCAGGACACCGGCATGACCGACCAGGAGTGGGTGGAATCACAGGACGCGGCGTACGGGGCGGCCTTCGCCGCGGGCCCGTACCCGGTGCTCGCGAGCCTCACCGCGGACTCCCGCATCGACCTCGATCTCGACAGCCTCTTCGAGTTCGGCCTGCGCAGCCTGCTCGACGGCTACGCCGTGCGCATCACTCGTACCATGGCGAGGTGACCGTTTCCCGTCCCACCGTCGTCGCCGTGTCCGCACTCGCTTTCGCCTTTGGCGCCGCTGGCTGCTCGGGTGGCGGTGACGACAAGTCGGCGAAGGCGGCCCGGGCCGCCGCGCAGGAGGCGTTCGACCGGTACAGCTCCGGCGACTATGCGGGCGCCTGGGAGACGTACACCGACGAAGGGCACGCGACCATCAGCAAGGTGGACTTCGTCTCGTTCAACGACCAGTGCCCGCCGAAGATCCGCGACAAGAAGGTGTCGGTGGTCAGCGCGCGGCTGGAGAACTCGACCACCGCCGTCGTCCGGCTGCGAGCCGGCGACTCGCTCACCGCCTACACGTTCCGGTACCAGCACGGGCACTGGCGCGTGCAGCCGTCGGCGGACGCGACGGCGATGTGGAAGCTGGGCGTCACGAAGGCGGTGGAGAAGGCAAAGGCGTCCGGCCTCTGCTGATCCGCGGAACGGGATCGCCGCCGCTTCGTCCTGGTACCACCGGTGGCGTCGTCGCCGTGGCCTTGTGGCCGCGGCCGCCATGATCAGGGCGTTGCGGCGTCGACGTGATCACGAGTTGCCGGAGGAAAGCGTAGTCGACTACTCGTTTCTCCGCCGGATCGCGATCAACCCCCGGCTCGTCGTGATCACGGCGCCGCCCGAGCGATCACGGCGCCCGCGCACGCCGATCACGGCGCCGCGCACGCCGATCACGGCGCCCGCCCACCCCGATCACGGCGCCCGCGCGCGATCACGGCGCCCGCGCACCCCGATCACGGCGCCTGCGCACCCCGATCACGGCGCCTGCGCGCGCGACCACCGCGACCGCGCTCGCGATCACCGCGCCCGCGCACCCGATCACGGTCCGGGCTCGCTCGACCAGAACGCCCGCTCAAGCGATCGCCCAGACTGGATCAGGACAATATCGACATCTCCGAACAGCAGCCCCGACCCTCATCCCGCTCGGCGCGGCGCCACGCCAGATCTTGGTCACTGTTACACGCTCTGACGTGTATCAGCGACCAAGGTCCACTCCGGCGACCCCGGCCCGGCGCACGGGCAGGCAGATACGCCGCGTAGGCAGGTCGATCCGTCAAGAATGTGTATCGCGGGCTACCGGTAGAACCTGACCCAGTCGATGTGCATCACGACGTGAGCGGGTGTGGTCGCGTCGGCCGCCGGTACGCCGTTCTTCGGCCCGATGGCCAACTGCATGTACAGGTGGAGCGGCGCGTGCGGGATGACCGGCTTGGCCGTGCTCCTGGTGGAGTCGTAGTAGGGCTTCCCGTCGATGTACAGCTTCACGAACGTGGCGCGCCACTCGATGGTGAACGTGTGCCAGACCGTGAAGTTGCCGGTCGCGGGACCGGAGTCGTTGCCGCCGGCCGGCCAGACCAACCGGCCGGTCAGGCTCTTGCGGTCGGGCGCGGGTGCGTTCACCGCGGAGATGTAGCCCTCGGTGTCGCCGTTGTTCGATTGCGGCCACAGCCCGATGATCGGTCCGTAACCGGCGCCGGCGTCGAGGCGCGTGCGCACCTGCCAGATCCCGTACAGCCGGTTGCCGTTGGCGCCGCACCAGCACAGGCCGCCGGCGACGTTGCCTTTGCCGGTCGGGTTGTTGCCGGTACCGATGATCTGCAGCTCGCCGCTGGCGGTGCGTACCGCGCTGGGTGACCAGATCGAGCCGTTCGCGGACGTGGACTCGTACACGCCCCACTTGCCCTTGTCGACCGCCGCGCCGGAGAAGTCGTCGGCGTCGACCAGCACCCGCGACGGGTCGGATCCGCCGATGGCGGTCTTCGACCCGGTCGTGCCGGACCGGGACGCGCGCGGCTGCCCCATCCCCGAGCCGGGCTGCGACGGGGAGGCCTGCGGCGACGCGGGCGCCGACACTCCGGCCGTCGGGGGAGACGCCGCACTGAGCGCCGGCGGGTCGGCTCGCCCGGCGCCCACCCGCCACACCGCGAGCGTGGTGCCGCCCACGACGACGAGGACGGCCAACCCGACCGCGGTGAGCCGGCCCCGGTGCCGCGCGGCCGGGGTGGCCGACGGGGCCGGGCTGGCGGTGGCCGGCGGGGCCGGGCTGGCGGGGGCCGGCGGGGCCGAGGTCGGGGCGGGCGGGGTTGGCGCGGACCGGGCCAGGGCCGATCTGGGCATGATCGACGGAGCCGGCGCGGCTGGAGAGGTTGGAATCGGCGTTACCGGTAGGGCCCGCGTCGGTGTGCTGGCAGGCGGCAGGCCCAGAAAGCGCGAGGCGGCGGACGGCGGGACCGGTGGGGGTGGCGCGGCCGGGGCCGGAGTCGGCGGTAGCGGCGTTGGCGGGGCGGCGGACGGCGGGACCGGTGGGGGTGGCGCGGCCGGGGCCGGAGTCGGCGGTAGCGGAGTCCGCGAGGTCGCGGACGGCGGGACCGGTAGGGGTGGCGCGGCCGGAGTCGACGGCGTTGGCGCGACCGGGACGGTGGGGACTTCGAACGTGGGCTCGACGAGCGGCGCGGGCGCCGGCCCGGAGGCGACCTGGGCTGGCGCGGGCGCCGGCCCGGAGGAGACCTGGGTGGGCGACATCGGCCAGGCCCGGGGATCGGAGGTCGGGGCGGGGTCCGGCTGTCCGGGCCCGTCCACATCCGCACCGTGAGACGTCACCCGGCAGAGACTAGTCGGACACCACCGTCGCGCACCGCCCTGGTGCCCGACCGGGTGCGATCTGTTTCACCCATTGGTATGGGGGCGTGGCGGTGTCGGGCCCGCGGTTCCTGGGTAGCAAGATCGGAGTGATGGACCACCGCAGCGCTACCTCGACCCGACCGGACCACCGACCCTCGGACGCGGACGGGCAGGCGCTCTGGCAGTCCGCCGTCGACGTACTGGAGGGTAACTGGTCGCGCGACCACACGATGCCCTCGCACACGCTCTACCCGCACCAATGGAGCTGGGACTCCGCCTTCATCAGCGTGGGGCTGGCCCGCTACGCGCCGGCCCGGGCATGGCAGGAGTTGCGCAGCCTGTTCGAGGCGCAGTGGGCGGACGGGCGGGTGCCGCACATCGTGTTCGACCCCGGTGTGTCCGAGCGCGACTACTTTCCGGGTCCGGCGTTCTGGCGGGCGCCCCGGCCGCCCGGCGCTCCCGGGCGGTGTACCACCGGCGTGGTCCAGCCGCCGGTGCACGCGCTGGCGGCCTGGGAGATCTACCGGCAGTCGGGCGCGGACGGGGCGGCCGAGCCGGCGGCCAGGGACGAGCTGCGCTGGCTGTACCCGCGCCTGGTGGCACAGCAGCGGTACCTGTCGGGCCGGCGCGACGTGGGCGGGTACGGGTTGGCCAGCATCGTGCACCCGTGGGAGTCGGGGCTGGACAACAGCCCGTCCTGGGACGCGGCCCTGTCCGCCGTGCCGGTGGACCACGGGCTGCTGCGCCGCCACCACCGGCGCGACATCGACGTGGCCGAGGCCGCGCACCGGCCCACCGACGACGACTACACCCGGTTCATCGCCATCGCGGAGGCGTACCGGGACCGCCAGTACGAGGACACGGCGCTGGCCGCCGGGTACCCGTTCCTGGTGGAGTGCCCGGGGTTCAACGCGATCAGCGCGGCCGCCGAGAGCGCGCTGGCGGACATCGCGGAGGTGGTCGGCGCGGATCCGGTACCGCACCGGGAGCGGGCGGCCCAGCTGACCAAGGCGCTCGTCGAGGTGCTGTACGACCCGGACACCGGGATGTTCCACGCGCGGGACGTGCGTACCGGAAAACTCAGCAACGCCCACTGCGTCAACGGTCTGGTCCCGCTGATCCTGGGTGACCTGCCGGCGGCGCTGGTCGGCTCGTTGCTGGCGCAGGCCCGCTCGCCGCGCTTCGGCCTCGCCGGGTCGGGCGGCCTGCCGCTGCCCAGCTACGACCGCACGGCCCCCGACTTCGACCGGCTGCGTTACTGGCGCGGTCCGGTCTGGATCAACATCAACTGGCTGTTGTGGCGCGGGTTGCGCAGCCACGGGCACGCCGTCCTCGCCGCCGCGCTGCGGGGGAGCATGCTGCGGCTGGTCGAACAGGCCGGGTGCTTCGAGTACTTCGACCCGGTGACCGGCGCCGGCATCGGCTCGCCGGCCTTCAGCTGGACCGCGGCGCTCGCGCTCGACCTGCTGGCCGAGGGGTGAGGCCCTAGCCAGCAGGGTCCCCCTGCCGCTGGCGCATGGACGCTACCCTCTGCCACGTGACGGAGGATGAGCCCGGTGTCGTGGTGCAGGACGTGTGGCGCAGCTTCGGATCGGTCGCGGCGTTGCGGGGGGTGCAGCTGTCCGTACCGTACGGGCAGGTGACCGCGCTCGTGGGGCCCAACGGCGCGGGCAAGACCACGCTGCTGCTGATCCTCGCCACCCTGCTCACCCCCGACCGGGGCCAGGTGCGGGTGGCCGGCCTGGACACCGCGGCCGACCCGTCCGGGGTGCGCGCCCGGATGGGCTGGATGCCCGACGTCTTCGGCGTGTACGACCAGCTGAAGGTCCGCGAGTACCTCGGCTTCTTCGCGGCGGCCTACCGGCTGGACCGGGCGGCCGGCGCGGCCCGCACCGCGGAACTGCTCAGCCTGATCCACCTGGAGGAGTACGCGGACCGGCCGGTGCACGTGCTGTCGCGCGGCCAGAAGCAGCGCCTCGCGATGGCTCGCGCGCTCATCCACCGGCCTCGCGTACTGCTCCTCGACGAGCCCGCCTCCGGGCTGGACCCGCGCTCCCGGCTGGAGCTGCGCGACACGCTCCGCAGCCTGGCCGCGGACGGGGTGGCGGTGCTCGTCTCCAGCCACATCCTCAGCGAACTGGAGGAGATCGCGGACCGGGTGGTGCTGGTCACCGGCGGACAGACGGTCGGCGAGTTCGAGATGGCCGAGCTGGGCCGGCAGGGGCGCGTCGGGTACCGGGTGCGCGCCACGGATGGCGCGGCCCTGGCAGCCGCGCTCGCGTCCCGGAGCGCAGACAGTTCCGACCAGGATTCCGCCGAGGTGGCGCTGCCCCCGATGACCGAGGAAGAGGCGGCCGACCTGCTCACCGGACTGATCGGCGCCGGCGTGCGGGTGGTGGCGTACGAGCCGCTGTACAGCCGGCTGGAGTCCGCGTATCTCGAGATGACGGAGGGGCGCGGATGATCGGCCACCTGGTGCGCGGCGCGGCGCTCGTCGCCGGTCAGGAGTTCCGCATCCGGTTGCGCACCGGCCGGTGGCGCTGGCTGCTGGGCGCCTGGGTGCTGGTGCTGGCGGTCTTCACCGCGCTGGTCGACGCGGCGCTGAGTTCGGTGCACATGTCCGGCGCGCGGGGTGTGCCGCTGCTCGGCATCCTGATGCTGTTCGTCCTCGGCCTGGTGCTCGTGATCAGCCCGGCCCTGACCGCGCAGTCGGTCAACGGCGACCGGGAGCGCGGCACCCTCGCCACGCTCCAGATCACCCGGCTCACGCCGGTCCAGATCGCGCTGGGCAAGCTGGCCGCGGGCTGGGCGGTCGGGCTGGTCGCGCTCGCGCTCACGCTGCCCTTCGTGGGGTGGGCGATGGCGGAGGGCGGCCTCACCATCGCGCGGGTGGCCGGCGTCGTCAGCGTCGCGGCGCTGCTGATGGGCGTGGTCTGCGCGTTCTCGCAGGCACTGTCCGCACTGCTGGCGCGCAGCATCACCTCGGCGCTGCTGTCGTACGTCGTCGTCTTCGCACTCACGGCCGGCACCGGGATCGCCTTCGGGGTGTTGAGCCCGCTCGTCGCGGAGCACCGCCCGACGGTCGGCAGCTACGACGAGACGATCTCCCGGCCGGACCGCATCTGGTGGCTGCTCGCCCCGAACCCGTTCGTGATCCTCGCCGACTCGGCGCCGCAGCTGCCGCCGCGCGTCGTCGAGGGCCCGGATGGCCGGACCTACGTCCGCCCGGACGATCCGCTCAGCGCGTTCGGGCAGGAGGTCCGGCGCATCCGCATCCCCCCGGACACCGCCTCGGGCTCCAGCGCCGGGTTGATCGGCGACGAATGGGCCGTCTGGCCGTACGGGCTCGGCTTCGACCTGCTGCTCGCGGCCGGCGCGGTGTGGGTGACCGCGCGCCGGCTGCGCGCACCGAGCCACCGCATCCCGCGCGGTGTCCGGGTCGGGTGAGCTTCAGGCCAGGAAGTCGGTGGCGACCGCTTCCCACAGCGTCTCGGACAGCCGCAGCGAGTCCTGGTCGATGCGCTCGTTGTCGCCGTGGAACATCGCGCCGAACTCGGCGAAGCTGATCCGGTCGCTGAACAGCCCGTAGCCGTAGGCCGTGCTGCCCGCGCGGCGGAAGAACCGGGCGTCGGTCGCACCCACCATGAGGAACGGTACGGTGCTGGCGCCGGGGACGAGGGCTCCGCTCACCCGGGCCAGGGTGTCCCACAGCGGCGTGCCCACCGGCGATGCGCTGGCCTCGTTCCAGCTGTCCGCGACGATCTCCACGTGTGGCGCGAGGTCGGCGCCGACCGCCTCGGCCAGCAGTGCGCGTACCTCCTCCTCGCCCTGCCCCGGCAGCGTCCGCACGTCGACCTGCAGGTCGACCAGATCGGGGATCACGTTGGTCTTGGTGCCGCCGTGCCCGATGGTCGGCGCGATCGTGGTGTGCGTGCAGGCGTGCACCATGCGGGCGACGCCGAGGTCGGTGCTCTCCGAGCGGACGAACGCGTCCAGCGCGGCGGGGTCGAGCAGCACGTCGCGTACTGGCGGGGGCAGGTCGGCGTGCGCCACGAAGTCGCGCCACACGCCGTCGACCCGGGTCTGCGGGCGGTGGTCGGCCAGTCGCTGCACCACGCGCGCGGCGTTGACGAGCGCGTTGTCGGTGCGCAACGGCATCGAGGCGTGCCCGGATGTGCCGCTGACCCGGATGCGCGCCCAGAACGCACCCTTCTCGCCGACCGTGACGGTGAGCTTGCGCCCGCCGTCCGTCGACGGGAGCGGCAGCGCGTACCCGCCGTTCTCGGTGAGGACGTAGTCGGCCCGTACCGCGTCGGGCTCGTGCGTGAGCATCCAGTCCGCACCGTACGCGCCGAGCGTCTCCTCGTCGGCGACGGCGAGGTAGGTCAGCGTGCCCCGGGGCCGGAACCCGCGCCGCGCCAGTCGTTTGACGGCCACCGCCATCGCGGTGGTCTGGTTGAGCATGTCGATCGCGCCGCGCCCCCACACGTACCCGTCGACCAGCTCCCCGCCGAACGGGTCGCGCCGCCACCGGTCCGCGTTGACCGGCACCACGTCGAGGTGCCCCATCAGCAGCAGGGACGGCGCCTGCGGATCGGTGCCCTCGATGCGCGCCACCAGGTTTCCCCGGCCCGGTGCCGACTCGTACCGGCGCAGGTCCGGCCCGGCGCCGTCAAGGTACGCGGCGAGCAGGTCGGCGCTGCGCAGTTCCTGCCCGGATCCGGCGCTGCCGTCGTTCACGCAGGCGTTGCGGATCAGCTGCCGCAGCAGGTCGGTGACCTCGCCGGTGGCATCGTCGGTAACAGGCCGCACAAGCCTCAGGCTACGCCAGGCCCGCCGCGTCCAGCAGCCGCCGCACGTGCGCCTCGAGCACGCCGGCCGCGCGCGCGTCCGGAGCGAGGAACGACAGGCCCAACCGGGCCGAGTCACCGTCCTGCTCGCGGTACACGACGCGCGCCGGCACGGTCAGCGGGGTGCCGTCGAGTTCCAGCGTGACCTCTATCCTGGCGTCGACTCGCAGGGGCACCGAGGAGGCGATGACGAAACGGGCCCCGTCGCTGCTCAGGTCGAGCAGCTGGGCCTCGTGGCTCCGGCCGTCGGCCCGCAGCAGGGCCGGGCCCGTGGTGCCGGCGCGCTCGTACTGGCGGCGCTCCAGCTGCTCGGTCAGCTGCGCCATGCTGCGCATGCGGTCCATGGCCTGCCGTGCCGAATGCTCCAGCCGCTCCACGAGCGCGTGCTGCTCGGTGGCGACCTGGTGCAGCACCGCGTTGGCCTCGTCGACGCCGTTGATGCCCTGCGCCATCCGCGTGATGGTGTCGGCCATCGCGCCGGCGTCCTGCTTGAGCGAGGCGACCGTGTTGGTGATCTGCTCGGTGGAGGTGGCCGTGGACGTGGCCAGCTCCTTGACCTCGTCGGCCACCACGCTGAACCCGCGGCCCGCCTCGCCGGCCCGGGCCGCCTCGATGGTGGCGTTGAGCGCGAGCAGCTTGGTCTGGCCGGCCACCCCGGCGATGAGCGAGGCGGTATCGGCGACCCGGCGCAGGCTGTCGTCCAGCACCGAGACCACTTCGTCGGTACCGTGTGCCCGCTGCACGACCGCGCGCGTCGCCGTGTCCGCCGCGGCCACCCGGTCCTCGATGGTGCGCGCCGCGGTGCGTACCGCGTCGACCTGCATGATCACGTCTTCCAGTTCGGTGAGCACCATGCCGGCGTTCTCGTCCACGACGCTCTGCGCGCGCTCCCGCGCCTGCCGCTCCGCGCGCCGCTGCTGCCCGAAGCTGGCGCGCAACTGCTCCTCCCGGGCGTCCTGCGCGCCGCGCAGCTCCGCGTCCTGGTCGGCGAGCGTGCGCCGGGCCCGTTCCAGCGCGCGGCCGATGTCAGCCAGTTCGTCGCGGCCGTCGGGCAGCCGCCGCTCCCGCAGGTCGCCGGCGGCGATCGCCGTCACCGCGGTCATCACGAGGCCGACCTCGTGGCGGTTGCGCCACCACAGCGCGGCGGCGAACCAGACGGCGACGAGCAGGCCGGCGAACGTGACGACCAGTGTCATGGTGCGCTTGCCGGACAGCTGGGCGATGCGGGCCACGAGAAGGTTGTCCAGCTCGGTGGCCAGCGGGTCCACGCTCGCGGCGGCCGCGCTGCCGGTCGCCTTCGGGTCGGCCACGCCGGTGCGGCCGAGTGACGCGGTCAGCGCCGACGCGAGCCCCTTCGCGGCGTCCTGCACCGGTGCCAGCGCGGCGAGCCGGGTGTCCAACCCGGTGGCCTTCGTGTTCGTGACCGCCGTGGACAGATCGGAGCCGAGCGCGCCCGCGGCGCCGCTGAGCTCGCCCACGTGGACCGCCTGCTCGGCCACCAGCGCCTGGCTGCCCGCCGCGGCCACCGGCGCCGCGGTCCCGCTCGCCGCGAGCAGCGCCTTGGGCAACTGCACGACCTGCGCGTCCATGAGGTAGAACGAGTCGAGGTCCGGATCGAGGATCAGGTTGGAGTCGTTGCCGACCTGCGTCACCAGATCGACCAGTGCGCTCGCCAACGCGACGCGCGCGGCCGCGGTGGCGGTGGTGGCGGCCGCGGCCTGCCGTACCGCATCGGCGGTCTTGGCAAGGTCGAGCTGGGGGTGGGCGCGCACCGCCGCGTCCAGTTCGGTGAGGTCGGGGGTGTCGCCGGCGACCACGGTCGTCAGCACCCGCAGCGTGGGTCGCAGCACCTGGACGCCGACCCGCTCGCGGGCGGCGAAGTCGACCTGGCCGCCGATGGCGCCGGCATAGGCCCACGTGGCGACGGCGCAGGGCAGCAACAGCACGGCGACGAGCACCGCCAGCCGGGCACTCGTGCGGAGCCGGTCGTTGACCGCCAGCACCGGCGCCAGTACGTGTGGCGCGCGGCCGGAACGGGTCGCGCTCATGTTGTGGGAAGCCATGTTGCCCCTCTGACAGTCGACTCGGCAGTACCGATCGGCGGCGGCACCGGAGTTGCTGAGGTCTTTCCCTTCCTCACCCGCACCGGCCGCACCACCGGCCCCCGCACCGGATTCCGCGGATCCGCCCATGCCCGCAGGGGCAGGCATGGATAGTGAGGGGATGGGAGTGGTGGCGTGGTCAGCGGGGCAGGCACATGCCGACCTCGCGCTGGCGCTCACGGCGTCGTCCACGCGGGTGGCCGCCGTGTGCGACGTCGCGATCCGGGCCGCCGCCGAGATGATCGGGGACTGCGCCGGGGTGCGGCTGCTGCGCGCCGACGGCCGGTACGAGGCGCCGCGGGTGTATGACCCCGAACCGGGCCGGGCCGAGGTGCTGGCGAAGATACTCGCCGGACCCAGCGACCGCGCCGACGAGGGGTACTCGGTGCGGCTGCGCACCACCCGCGAGCCGGTGGTGCTTCCGTCGCTTTCCCAGGAGGAGTTCGAGCAGTTGGCGCCGGCCGGATACTGGCCCGTCTTCGACCGCGTCGGCGTGTACGCGTGCCTGTTGTTTCCGTTGGTGGCCGATGAGGAGTATGTGGGCTATCTGGTATTGGCGCGCACGACCGAGGGACGCTCGTACACGGACGCCGACGTCGAGCTGGGTCGCGAGGTGGCCGCCGAGGCCGCCCTGGCACTGGCCGCCGCGCGGTTCGTGGAGCGCCTGCTCGCCTCCGAGGAGCGGTACCGGTGCATCGTGGAGACCACGCTGGAGGGTGTCTGGCAGCTGGACGCGGACGGCGTCACCACGTTCGTCAACGAACCGATGGCCATCATGCTGGGCCTGCCCCGCGAGCAGCTGGTCGGGCTGTCGATCCGCGGCTTCCTCGACGACCGGGGACAGACGGAGCTGCCCAAGCTGCTGGCCGCGTCCGGGGGCCTGTACGAGACGCGGCTGGTGCGCGCCGACGGCGCGGTCCGGTGGGCGCAGCTCTCGATCGGGGAGGGTCCCGACCCCGGCGGCGCGCTGTGCATGGTCACCGACATCACCGACAAGGTGCAGGAGCGCGGCCTCAAGCGGCAACTGGACCACCTGCGCCGGCTGGACAGCCTGGGGCAGCTCATCGGCGGCATCGCGCACGACTTCAACAACCTGCTCACCGTGGTGGCCGGATCGGCCGAGCTGCTCGCGGTCGACACGCCGGTCGGCTCCCCCGGGCGGGCGCTGGCGACCCAGATCATGGACGCCACGGTCAAGGGGCGGACGCTCGCGCACCAGCTGCTCGCGTTCGGGCGCGGCGGTGGCGGCCGGGCCGAGACGATCCTGGTACCGGATCTGCTGAACGACGTCCAGCAGTTGCTCAGCCGTACCCTCGGCGAGCACATCCGGCTGGACGTGGCGATCGACGAAGATGTGTGGGCGGTCCGCGCCGACCGCGGGCCGCTGGAGCAGGTGATGGTGAACCTGGCGGCCAACGCGCGCGACGCGATGCCCAGCGGTGGCGTATTGAGTATCCACACCGCGAACACCACGGTGCGCGCGGGCGATCTGGTGGACACGGCGATCGAGGGGCGGTTCGTGCGGCTGACGGTGGGCGACACCGGTGCCGGCATGGAGCCGGGTACCCGGCAGCGCGCGTTCGAGCCGTTCTTCACCACCAAGCCGACCGCCGCGGGGCTGGGCCTGGCCACGGCGGAAAGCATCATCAGGGGTGCCGGTGGCCACATCGCGCTCGACTCGCAGCCGCGCATCGGCACCACCATCACGCTGTACCTGCCCGCGGCGCAGCCGCTGCCCGCGGGCGAACGGGCACCGGCGAGCACCGGAAAGCTGGGCCACATCCTCGTCGTGGAGGACCGTCCCGAGCTGGCCCAGCTGATCCGCTACCTGCTCCAGCCGGCCGGGTACACGGTCACCGTGGCGACCGATCCGCACACCGCGCTGACCTACGTCAACACGAGCCTGCGGCCGGACCTGCTCGTCACCGACGTGGTGATGCCGGGCATGACCGGCCCCGAACTGGCCGTGACGCTGCGCGTCCGGCACCCCGAGCTGCGGGTGCTGTACATGTCCGGCTACACCTCGGCCGTGCTCGGCCAGCCGGAGGAGCTGGACGAGCACAGCGGGTTCATCCAGAAGCCGTTCAACCGCGACACGCTCCTGGCGGCGGTGCACCGGATCTGGGGCTAACGCGCCCGCTTGGCCTGGACGAACTCGCGGAGCCTCGCGAGAGGCCAGGTGTTGATGACGTCGTCGGGAGTGAGCCAGCCGCGCTGCGCCGTACCGATGCCGTAACGCAGGAATCCCAAGTGGACAGTGGCGTGCGAGTCGGTGTCCACGCTGAACTTCACGCCGTGCCGGCGGGCGCGCGCGACCAGCTCGTCGGACAGGTCCAACCGGTCGGGGTAGCTGTTGACTTCCAGCGCCGTACCGGTGCGGGCCGCCGCGGCGAACACCGCGTCGAAGTCGGCGTCGATCGCGGGGCGCTTGCCGAGCAGCCGGGTGGTGGGGTGGCCGATGACGTTCACGTACGGGTTCTCGCAGGCCCGTACCAGCCGGCGGGTCATCGCCTCGCTGGACTGGTTGAAGTGCGAGTGCACCGACGCGACGCACAGGTCGAAGCCGGCGAGGAAGCCGGCGTCCCAGTCCACGCCGCCGTCCGGGTCGATGTTCAGCTCGGTGCCGTGCAGGAGCACCATGCTCCCGTCGCTCGCCAACTCGCGTAGCCGCTCCCGCTGCGTGATCATCTTCTCGTCGGTCATCCGCTGCATCGGCAGGTCCTTGGCGTGGTCGGTGACCGCGTAGTACTCGTACCCGCGGGACCGGGCGGCGGCGAGCATGTCCGCCAGCGAGGAGACGCCGTCGGTGAGGTCGGTGTGCGTGTGGAGGTCGCCGCGGATGTCCGCCTCGGTCACCAGCGCCGGCAGCGTACCGGCCAGCGCGGCTTCGATCTCGCCGCGGTCCTCGCGCAGCGTCGGCGGTATCCACGGCAGCCCGAGCCGCTCGTACACCTCCTGCTCGGTCTGCGACACCAGCAGCGCACCGTCGTCGGCGCGGAAGAGCCCGTACTCGGAGAGCTTGAGCCCCTTGCGGACGGCGATCTCGCGGATGCGGATGTTGTGCGCCTTCGAACCGGTGAAGTACTGCAAGGCGGCGCCCCACGCCTCGGCCGGCACCACCCGCAGGTCGACCTGCAGCCCGCTGGTCGTGCGTACCGACGTCTTGGTCGGGCCGGCGGCGATGACCTCGGCGACCAGGGGCAGCCCGGCGAACGCCGCCATGAGCGGCTCGGAGTGCGCCGACGCGGCCAGGACGTCCACGTCGCCGATCGTGTCCCGCATCCGGCGCAGCGAGCCCGCGTACGTGCACCGCACGCAGCCCGCCACGGTGGACAGCGCGGCCACGATCTCCTCGGCGGTCTCCATCGCGGTGCTCACCAGCACCCGACCCTGGCTGTGCTCCAGCAGCGCGATGCCGTGCAGGATGTTCTCGGCGGTACGGGCGCCGAAGCCGCGCTGCCCGGCGAGCTTGCCGGCGAGGATCGCGTCGCGCAGTTCCTCGATCGAGGTCACGCCGAGGTCCTCGTACAGCACCATCGCCTTCCTGGGCCCGAGCGTCGGGATGCGGGTCAGCTCGCGGACCCCGGCCGGTACCTTCGCGCGCAGCTTCTCCATGGCCGGGACGGTGCCCGTGCCGAGGTACTCGACGATCTTCTCGGCGATCGACCTGCCCACGTTGGGGATCTGCTGGAGACCCTTGAGATCGAGCGTGGACACGTCGACCGGGTGCCCGGCCACCGAGCGGGCCGCCCGCTCGTACACCCGGGCCTTGAACGCGTCCCCGCCACCCGTGATCGACAGCAGGTCGGCGTACTCCTGAAGCAGCGCCGCAACCGCCTCGTTCGGTCGCGCCATAGGCGCAGTCTAGAGCGGGGCCGGGGGCTGCGGCATGATGAGGTGGTGACGCAATGGGAGTACGCCCGGCTGGAGTACCGGGCTGCGGGCACCTTGGGCACGGACAAGTACATGGACTGGGACGCGGTCTTCCACCACCCCGGCGGCATGCAGCGCTGGGGTACCGACGAGCGCTTCGACGACCTGCGGCACCTCAACCGCGCCGGTGCCGCGGGCTGGCAGGCGTACGAACGCTCCGCCATGCTCGTCGGCCAGCCCCACCGCCTGCACTCGGTCACCTACTCGCTGCGCCGGCCGGCGTCGTCCTGACCCGGCCCGTTACCGGTATGCGGCGGCCTGGATCTGGTAGAGCTGGGCGTACGTGCCGCCGTGCGCCATCAGCTCCTCGTGGCTGCCGCTCTCCACGACGCGCGACCCGTCCAGCACGACGATCAGGTCGGCCATCCGTACCGTCGAGAACCGGTGGGAGACCAGGATGCTGATGCGACCGCCCGGCGCCTGGACACCGCCGCCGGGCGTGCGGCGCAGCGCCGCCGCGTACCGCTCGAACAGCGCGTGCTCCGTCTCGGCGTCCAGCGCGGCGGTGGGCTCGTCGAGGATCAGCAGCAGCGGCCCGTCCCGCATGAATCCCCGTGCCAGCGCCAGCTTCTGCCACTGGCCGAAGGACACTTCCACGCCGTCCGGCCAGGTCGGGCCGAGTTGCGTGTCGAGGCCCGCGCCCAGCCGGGCCACCACGTCGTCGGCTCCCGCCCGGCCGACCGCCGCGCGCACGGCCGGCTCGTCGTCCAGCCTCGGCACGTCGCCGAGCCCTACCGACTGCCGGGCCAGCAGCTCGAAGCGGAAGAAGTCCTGGAAGGCCCCGGCCAGCCGGTCGCGCCACTGCTCGGCCGGCATCCGGGCCAGGTCCACGCCGTCGACGAGGATCTGCCCCGAGGTCGGGGTGTAGAGCTTGCCCAGCAGCTTCACCAGGGTGCTCTTGCCCGCGCCGTTCTCGCCGACGATCGCCACGACGGCCCCGGCGGGCAGGCGCAGCGACACGTCCCGCAGCACCAGGCGGTCGGTGCCGGGGTAGGCGAAGCTGACCCGGTCGAGCGTGATGCCGCCGGTGAGCCGCTCGGGCACCGGCAGGTCGGCGGGCGCGACCAGGGCCGCCGCGTAGTCCTCCAGCCAGGCCAGGCGGCGCGAGCCGTCCATCCAGATGCCGCGCAGGAAACCGATCTCGCCGACGGTGGCGGCGACATAGGAGGACAGCCGCGAGCCCGCCGCCAGCACGAGGAGCACGCTGGACGACGGCGCGTGCAGCACCGAGGAGACGAAGACGATCGCGCCGACGTACCCGGCGCCGAAGATCGCCCAGCCGAGCGCGTGCCAGTACGCGCTTGCCCACCTCGCCCGGGCGACCAGCCGGTACCAGCGCTCCCACTCGGTGCGGCGCCCGCGCACCAGCCGGGGACCCATGCCGGTCAGGCGCACCTCCTTGCCCGGTGGCGCGGTGGTGGCGACGACGAACAGGTGCCGGGCCAGCCGGTTGGCGGGTGCGGCGCGCTCCTCCGCGCTCCGCTCGACGGCCGGCCGCCAGCTCGCGGTGGCCACGGTCGGCAGCGCGAACAGCGCGAGCAGGGCCAGCAGCGGATGTACCGACATCAGCAGCGACACGGTCACGGCCAGCCGCAGGATCCAGCCGCACGTGGCGAACACCGAGGCGTACATGTGGTCGAGCACGAAGACCTGGTCGCGCAGCACGGCCAGGCGGTCGAGCAGCTCCGGGCGCTCCTGGTGGGCGATGGTGGCCACCGTGGCCTGCAGCCGGGCGACGTGCCCCTCCAGCGCGATCGTCACCTTGTCGCGGAAGCGGCGCTGCACCCGGGTGCTGATGGTGCGCAGGAACCAGGTGGCCGCGCTGGACGCGGCCAGGCCGAGCGCGGCCACGAGCAGCAGGCCGCGGTCGCGCTCCACGACGCCCTTGCCGAGCAGCGCGAGCCACACCGCGATGAGCGCGTCGGGCAGCGCGGCCAGCAGGGACAGCAGGAAGGCGGTGAGCAGCAGGCCGGGCTCGTGCCGGTAGCCCAGCCGGAACAGCCGCCACATGGAGGACAGCGCGGGCGGCAGCCGGTCGAGATCGACAGCCTCAGGTGAGGACATCGTGCGCCACCTCCTCGTCACCCTCGACCACGCTGAACGGCCGGGCCTGCAGCTCGAACATCGCCCGGTAGCGGCCGCCCAGCGCCATCAGCTCGTCGTGCGTCCCCAGCTCGACCACCCGCCCGTGCTCCACCACGCAGATGCGGTCCGCGTGCCGGACGGTCGAGAACCGGTGCGAGATGAGGATCGTGGTGCAGTCCCGGGTCGCCGCGAGGATGCGGTCGAAGATCTCCGCCTCGCCCCGCACGTCGAGCTGGGCGGTCGGCTCGTCCAGCAGCACGAGGCCGGCGCCCTGCCGGACCGCGCACAGTGCCCGGGCCAGCGCCACCCGCTGCCACTGCCCGCCGGACAGCTCGGTGCCGCCCGGGTAGCCGCGCGCCAGCACCGTGTCCAGGTCGGCGAGGTCGGCCGCGCCGGCTGCTGCCAGCGCCTCGCGGACCACCTCGTCGGGCGCGCCGGTCGGCGCCACGTTGTCGCGCAGTGGCAGCTCGAAGCGGGTGAAGTCCTGGAACACCGCGGTCACCCGGCCGCGCCAGCCGGCCAGGTCGAGGTCGCGCAGGTCGACGCCGTCCACCTCGATCGCGCCGGCCTGCGGGTCGTAGAGCCGGCACAGCAGCTTGGCCAGGGTGGTCTTGCCGGACCCGTTGCGCCCGACGATGGCCAGGGACGACCCGGCCGGGATGGTCAGGTCGAAGCGCTCCAGCACCGGCCGGTCGGTGGACGGGTAGGCGAACGTCACGCCGCGGAACCGGATCTCCCGCGCGGGCCGGCCGGCGGCGGGGCGCGGGTCGGACGGCTGGGACAGCGCGCCGGCGGCGGCCATCGCCGGCTGCAGGCGCAGGACGGCGGCGACCGGTGCGGCGGCCCCGTCGAGCGCCCAGTTGAGCCCGCCGAAGGCGATCATGCTGGTGCCCACGGCGGCCTGCGCGTAGACCACGGCGGGGCCGATGCCCATCCCGCCGGCCGCCGCGCCGGCCAGTGCCCAGAACACCAGCGCGTTGGTGGCCACGACGATGAGCAGGCAGCCCAGCACCGACCGCTCGCGCAGCTGGGTGGCGCGGTACTGCAGCTCGTGCAGGCGGGCCCGGCGTGCGGTGAACCGCTCGATGGTCCAGCCGGCCAGGCCGAACAGGCGCAGCTCCTTGGCCGCCGGCGGGTCGACGGCCAGCCGGTAGGCATAGTCGGAGTCGCGCTGCGCGCCGCGCACCTCGTCGGTGTTGCGGTCGCGCCAGACCGCGCTCTCCCGCAGCAGCCAGTGCGTGGACAGCCAGCCGCCGGCCAGCACCAGCGGCGCCCACCAGCGGAAGCCGGCGAGCACCACGGCGGCGGCCAGGCCGCCGACGAGCTCGACCAGGCCGCCCGCGATGAAGTCCATGCCCAGGGCGAGCGGCGGCCCCTGCATGCCGAGGTCGAAGTCGCGGGCCACGGTCAGGTCGGTGGTCAGCTCCTGGTCCTCGAGGTGTCCCATGCCCGGCGGTCGCACCGTCGCGCCGGCGAGCTGGTCGTTGAGCCAGGCGGCGGTGCGGGCGCCGAGCGCGCCGCTCAGAGCGGTGTGCAGCGGGCTGAGCACCTGCAGCGCGACGAACGTGGCACCGGCGAAGGCGAGCGGGCCGCCCAGGCCGCGCCCGCCCTGCACCGCGGCGACCAGCACCCCGGTGGCGATCGCGAACAGGGCGGGCAGGATGCCCCGGGCGAGCAGGACGGCCCACCACAGCACCGCGTGCCACCGCGCGGCGACGGGCAGGATCGCGAAGAACTTCCACTCCGGCCGTTCCCGCAACCGTTTCATGTCACCTCCCCGACGGTGGTCGATGGGAAGGGACGATACCTGGCGTCCCCGACAGGAACGCGGACCGCAGATCCGCCCGTCACACTGGGTGGTCAGTTCTTAGGAATCGATGACGAACCTTGGAGTCGGCGCTGGCGACAACTACGGTGAGCGCGTGCCGTGGCAGCTGTCCGTACGCCGTACCATCGCCTTCGCCGTCCTCGCCGCGGCATGGCTGCTGTCGGTGGCCCTGGCCGCCGCACCCGCGGGGGCACACGGCGCGATGGCCGGCCCGATCAGCCGCGCCGTCGCCTGCGGGCCGGACGGCGGCACGGCCGCGAAGTCCACTGCCTGCACGGCCGCCACGGCCGCGAGCGGCGGCATGGCGTTCGCCGCCTGGGACAACATCCGGGTGGCCAACGTCAACGGCCGCGACCGCCAGCGCATCCCGGACGGCAGGCTGTGCAGCGGGGGCCTCGCCCAGTTCAAGGGCCTCGACCTGGCGCGTGCGGACTGGCCGACGACCACCGTGGTGGCCGGGGCCAACCTCACTTTCCGGTACCGGGTGACCATCCCGCACCGGGGATCCTTCCGGCTGTACGTGACCAGGGACACCTACGTTCCGACCCGCGCCCTGCGCTGGGCCGACCTGGAGGCCAGGCCGTTCCTCACGGTTGCCAACCCGGGGATGCAGGGTGGCTCGTACAGCCTGAAGGGCACCCTGCCCGCGGGGAAGACCGGGCGGCACCTGATCTACACGGTCTGGCAGACGACGAGCACGCCGGACACGTACTACTCCTGCTCGGACGTGGTCTTCCGGCCGCTGACGGGCGCCGCGGGGGCGGCCTCCCCGGCCGCGTCGAGCCCGGGACGCAACGCGGCGGCGGACTCGTCGCCGGTGGACGCCGCGCCGATCAACGCCAACCCGCAGCCGGTCGCGGCGGTCAGCCGCTCGAGCCCGGCCGTGCCGATCCTGGTGGCGGTCGGGTTGGGCCTGGTGGGCGCCACGGTCTTCCTCACCGTGCGGCACCGGCGCCTCGAACCGGCCCGCCAGGCGGCGGCACGCGCGCGCAACCACCGCCCCTCCCGCCCCCCTGTCTGACCCCTCCGGCTGAACCCCTCCGGCTTACCCTCCGCCTGACGGCTCCCGCTGACCGCTCCGGCGGATCCTGCGGCCTGCCCGGCTGCCGTGATCAGGCCGAAGGTGGAATCTTTCCGCGAAAGCACCGAATGCGGTGCTTTTCCGGCCAAGAATGGGCGTCGGGCGTGATCACGGCGGGCAGCGTCCTGCGGCCGGGCCCGCGATCCCGCCCAGACTGCCGTGTCGCCGCGCGTTTCGGGGCCGGTACCCGAGAGGATGTCCATGTCGCCGAGGCGCTGGCGCGTGGCAGCGGTCGCTGCCGTGCTGTGTGGGGTGGTCGTTGTCCCCTTCGTCCGCAACGCGCTGGCCGGCACGGCGGTCCCGGACGGCGGGGGGTGGGCGCGCGCGGGTACGCCGCCCGGCACGGCCCCGGCCCGGCCGCTCCGGGCATCCGCGCTGCCCCCGGGCTACAACGTGCTCGGCATCGACGTGTCCAGCCACGACCACCACCGCGGCGCCATCAACTGGCCGGGCGTGGCCGGCAGCGGGGTGAAGTTCGCCTACATCAAGGCGACCGAGGGCAGCACGTACACCAACCCGTACTTCGCGGGCGACTACGCGGCGGCGCGCAACGCCGGGTTGTACGCCGGCGCGTACGCGTTCGGCCGGCCGGACCGGGCCAACCCGGCGGGGCAGGCCGACTTCCTCGTCGACAACGCGGGGTGGGGGCCGGACAGCAAGACGCTCATCCCGTTCCTGGACATCGAGTGGCCGTACTTCGCCGGCGTGAACAGCTGCTACAACCTCGGCAAGGACGCCATGGCGGCGTGGATCCGCCAGTTCGTCAACCGGGTGAAGGCGCGCATCGGTCGCGCCCCCATGATCTACACCAACGCCCACTGGTGGCGGGGATGCGTCAGCGCCAGCGCGTCGTTCGCCGACTGCCCGCTGGATCTCGCCAGCTACACCAGCACGCCACCCACCCCGCCGGCCGGCTGGAACAGCTTCGCCATCTGGCAGTACGCGGCGGGCAACAACAACCAGCCGGGCAACTACGACAAGGACGTGATCAACGGGGACCTGGCCGCGCTCGCCGCGCTCGCCGGTCCCACCCCGCCCACCGTGGTCGGCCTGCACGCCCACGCCGGCGGCCACTTCGTCACGGCCGAGAACGGCGGCGCCAAGCCGCTGATCGCCAACCGCTGGGGGGTGGGGAGCTGGGAGCAGTTCGACGAGGTGGACCTCGGCGGCGGGAACCTCGCGCTGCGCTCGCACGCCAACGGGCACTACGTCACGGCGGACAACGCCGGCCGGAGCCCGCTGATCGCCAACCGGATGGCGATCGGTGGCTGGGAGACGTTCCAGCGGATCACCAACCCGGACGGCAGCGTGAGCCTCCGGGCCCGCGCCAACGGCAGGTACGTCACGGCGGGCAACGGCGGGGCATCCGCGCTGATCGCCAACCGCACCTCGATCGGAAGCTGGGAGGAGTTCGACGCGGTACCGCCGCCGACCCTGGTGAGCCTCCGGGCCCGGGTCAACGGCAGGTACGTCACGGCCGAGAACGCCGGCGCCAAGCCGCTGATCGCCAACCGCGCCGCGGTGGGGTCGTGGGAGACGTTCGAGCGGTTCGACCTGGGCAGCGGGCACATCGCGCTGCGCGCGCGGGCCAACGGCAGGCAGGTCTCGGCGGACCGGGCGGGCGCCGCGCCGCTGATCGCCCGGGGTACCTCGGTCGGGTCGTGGGAGACGTTCACCGTGGTGCACAACGGGGACGGCAGCGTGAGCCTGCGCGCGGTCGCCAACGGGCGGTACGTCAGCGCCGAGAACGCCGGCGCCCTGCCGCTGATCGCCAACCGTACGGCGATCGGTGACTGGGAGGAGTTCGATATGGCGTGACCCGGTCGGTAGCCTCGGGGTGTGTCGGATGATGGGGTGCGCGGCGTGACGGCCGGCGAGGCGCGGGACCTGATCGGGTCGGACGCGATCCTCCTCGACGTGCGCGAGGACGACGAGTGGGCGGCCGGGCACGCGCCGGAGGCGGTACACATGGCGATGTCCAGGATCGCGCGGGAGTTCGGCACCCTGCCCACGGACCGCACCATCGTCTGCGTGTGCCACGTCGGCGCGCGCAGCGCGGCGGTGGCCGCGGCGCTGCACCAGGCGGGTTGGCAGGCGGTCAACCTGGACGGCGGGATGCTCGCCTGGGAGTCCGCCGGCCTGCCGGTCGTGGACGACGACGGCAGCGCCGGGTACGTTGCCTGAGCGCGGCGGGGTGCCGGTGCTCGCGGCGCAGCGTGCCGAGGTGGTGTGGGCGTGCCGGCAGTTGCGCGCGTCGGGCCTGGTGGTGGGTACCGCCGGCAATGTGAGCGCCCGCGCCGGTGACCTGCTGGCGGTGAGCCCGAGCGGGGTGGACTACGACACGCTGACCGCGGACCGGGTCGGCGTGCACCGGCTGGACGGCGGCGCGGTGGACGCCCCGCTGCGGCCGACCAGCGAGCTGCCGCTGCACCTGGCCGTGTACCGGACGACCGGCGCCGGCGCGGTGGTGCACACGCACGCGGTCGCTTCCACGGCGCTGTCGCTGCTCGTCGACGAGGTACCGGCGTCGCACTACTACACGGCGCTGTTCGGCGGCCCGGTGCGCGTCGCGCCCTACGCGACGTACGGCAGCGACGAGCTGGCCGGATCGGTGGCGGTGGCGCTGGTCGGCCGGCGCGCCGCGCTGATGGCCAACCACGGCGCGGTGTGCGTCGCCGACTCGGTACGGGCGGCGGTGGACCTCGCCGCCTACCTGGAGTACGTCTGCGACGTGCACCTGCGCGCGATGTCCACCGGCCGGCCCGTCCGCACGCTCCCGCTGGACGAGATCGACCAGGTGCGCGCGCTGCTCGACGGCTACGGCCAATGACCGTCAGCCGGCGCGGCAGACCCGGCTGCGCCCCGCGCTCAACCGGCGCGTCAGCCCTGCGCCGTCAGCCCCTGCGCCGTCAGCCCTGCGCCGTCAGCCCGCCGCGGCGGAGTCTGTCCGGCATTCGACCCCCATGGCCTTCGCGGGGGTCCCGTCCGCGCGGGTCCTCGTGGTGCGGGGCCAGGAGGGGTTCGGCCAGGACGACGTCGTGCGGGCGGGTCCACCGCGTGCGGGCCAGGATGCCGTGCTGACGTGGTGCTGATCCGGTCATGACGTCCCTCCGGATGGTTTCCGTAGACCGCCGTCGACCGGCGGCGGCGGACCGGAGGGGGAACAATCTCATGAGGATCAGACCAGTGCGCCTGGCGCTGCTGCTCGGCGTGTTCGGCGCGGCGACGCTGGTGATACCGGCGAGCCCGGCCTTCGCCTCGCTGAGCCTGTACCGCGTGGACAGTGCCAGCGTCTCGGACGACAGCACGCCCAAGAGCGTCAGCGTCTCGTGCAGCGGCAGCGACGACGTGGTCGGCATGGGCGGCCGCATCGTCGACGGCGGCGGCAATGTGCTGATGACCAAGATGTACGTCAACTCGGGCCTGGACACGGTGACGGTCCAGGGCGTCGAGGCCGTGGACGACGGCAGCGCCTGGTCGGACGAGGTCTACGCCGTGTGCGCGCCGGCCGGTACCGTCTCGGGCCTGGAGCTGCGTACGTCGCCGATCGTGTCCAACCCGGACGACAAGATCAACACTAAGGCGGCGTGCACCGGCAACAAGGCGACCCTGGGCGGCGGATTCAAGATCGAGCAGGGCGGGGGCAAGGTGGCCTTCGACGAGTTGACCTTCGACGCGACGTTCGGACAGGTCTACGGCACCGCCTACGTCCACGACAGTACAGTCGGCGACTTCACCCTGACGGTCCAGGCGATCTGCGCCACGCGGCCCGGCCAGATCTACCTCAAGACCTGGACGAGCGCGTCGAACTCCATCTCGCCCAAGACCGAGACGACCCCGACCTGCCCGGTCGGCACCCAGCCGTCGGCAACGGGCGGCGTGCTCACCGGGCTCACGGGTGACGGGTCGCTCCAGGCCCTGGAGCCGCACCTGACGGCCACGGCGAGCGAGGTGACCGGACGGGAGATAGGCACCTACGACCCGACCTGGTATGTGGAAGCGCAGGCGGTCTGCATCGGGTAATGACGCCACGATGATGCCCGGGTGCGACGCTCCCGGGCATCACCACTTTCTTAGGGGGGACATGATGACGAGAAGGCGCACCTGGGTCGCCATGGCGTCAGCGGCGCTGCTGGCGACCGCCGGGCTCACGCTCACCACGGCGGTACCGGCCCACGCGCTCGATCCGTGCCCGGGGCAGGTAGGCGTGAACTACATCATCGGTACCGACGCGAACGACGTGCTCGTCGGCACCGACGGCGCCGACCTGATCCTGGGGCAGGGCGGCGACGACACGATCAACGGTCTCGGCGGCAACGACATCCTGGTGGGCGGGGCGGGCACCGACACGATCGACGGCGGCGACTGCACCGACACGATCCTCGGCCTGAACGGCCCGGACGTGCTGTTCGGCAGCGGCGGGAGCGACGTGCTGTCCGGCGGCGACGGGGATGACTTCCTCTACGGAGGGCCGGGCGACGACCAGCTCGTGGGTGACCTGGGGTATGACACCGGGGACGGCGGGGACGGCAACAACCTCTGCGACACCGAGGTGATGCTGGTGCACGCATACGGACACCAGTACCTGATCAACATGTGTGGCAACAGCCCGCCAACCTACTGATGCCGGCCGGTCGCGCCGCCGCCGGTCGCGCCCCGCAGCAGGGCGCGGTCCGGCGGCGGCGCGTCGATCGAGCGCATCGCCCGTACCCACCGGTCGAAGGCGCGCCGGGCTTCGCCGTGCCGGCCCGCGCGCACCAGCACCGTGACGAGCATCTGGTGCGCGGGCTCGTCGAACGGGTCGGCGCCGCAGTGCCGGACCAGGCTCGTCACCGCCTGGTCGAGGTCGCCGGCCCGGATGCCGAGCTCGGCGAGTTGGCGCAGCCCCTGCAGCCACGCCGCCCGTACCTCCTCGCGCAGACCCTGCGCCCAGTCCTCGTACGGTTCGTCGTCGAACGCGTCACCGTGGTACCGGCTGTCCACCTCGACGAGCACCTCCCGGGCCTGCTCCGGCTCGCCGGCTCGCAGCAGCCGGGCGGCGAGTCCGGCGTCGCGCAGCAACTCCTCGGCGTCCACCGCGAGGTGGTCGGTGTCCAGGGAGATCCCGGCGTTGTCCGCACGGACGTGGTGGTCGACCGGCCAGAGCCGCGCGGGGTCGAGCACCGTGCGGATGGCGGACAGCAGCACGGAGAGCCGGTGTGCGGTGCGCCGGGCGTCGTCGTCCGGCCAGAGCAGGTCGCACAGCTCGGCGCGGGGGACCGGGCGCCCGCGGCGGGCCACCAGGATCTTCAGCAGCGA
This sequence comes from Micromonosporaceae bacterium, assembly GCA_039649115.1. GTDB lineage: Bacteria > Actinomycetota > Actinomycetes > Mycobacteriales > Micromonosporaceae > DATEJJ01. The sequence continues at coordinate 36,866 of JBBWZQ010000093.1, forward strand.
ACGCGCCTGCCGGGAGCGCCATGCGGTCAGCGGCACCGGTTGCCCCGCGACCAGCACGTCGAACCGGCCCAGCACCTTGATCCGCAGCGGGTTGGCGGTACCCTCCGACGGGTGCAGCGGCGATCCGCCCACGGCCCGCACGCCCATCGCCCAGAGGCGTCGCGCGGCCGCTGTCCCGGCCGAACGCTGGTCGGCGTCGGCGCCCGGCAGCCGGCCGAGCAGCACGAGGATCTGGTCGGCCGCGGGGGTCGCGTCGCCCAGGCGCCAGATCGCCTCCGCCTCGCGCAGCGCGTCCCGCGCCCGCCCCACGTCCGTGCCGGCGGCGGCGGCCAATTCCAGCGCCTCGGCCAGGGCGTCGACCCGGCGGCTGGCCCGCGCCGCCGGCACGGCCGCCGCGGCCCGCTGCCGGGCGGTGTCCAGGTCGCCCTCGACCAACGCGACCCACCCCCGGGCCACCATCGCCTGCGGCAGGTACAGGGGAGGAGCGAGGCGCTCGGCCTCCGCGGCCACCGCCCGCGCCGCCTCCAGGTCGGCGTCGGGAGGTTCCAGCAGTACCCGGGCCAGCCCGGCCAGCGCGGGTATGAGCACCTGCCGGTCGTCCATGGCTCGGGCCAGATCCACGGCCTCCTCGAACGCCGCCCGGCTCTGCTGCCGGTGGCCGCGCAGGTGGTGCAGTTCCGCGAGACCGGCCAGCCCCATCGCGATCCGGTTCAGCCCGACCCGGCGGGAGATCTGTACCGCCCGGTCGAAGTGCAGCGTCGCCTCGTCGTACCGGCCCAGCCGGGTCAGCGCCTCGCCGGCGTTGACCAGAGCGACGATGTGCATGCCCGGGGGACCACCCGCCTCGGCCGCCCGCACCGCGCGGGCCGCGACATCCCGCGCCCGCCCGTACCGCGCCTCGCGCAGCAGCCCCTCCGCCTGGTTGAGCAGCACCCGGGTGAGCAGGGCGGCGTCGCCGGCGCGCGCCGAGACGGCCAGCGCGTCCGCGAGGTGCTTGTCGCGCCGCGCGCCGACCTCGGCGAGCGCCGCCGAGAGGTGCGCGGCGGCCAGTGCCCGGTCGCTGTTGACCTCCTGGGCGACCCGCAGGGCCTCGGTGGCCACCGCCCGCGCCGCTGGCTCGCCGAGCATCGTCAGGGTCGCCGCGCGGCCGGCCAGGACGAGCGCGTCGTCGGCGGTGGGCGGCGCGTCCGCGGGCTCGGTCCACCGCTCGCAGACCTCCAGCGCCTTCCGGTAGTCGGATCGCATGTAGTGCGCCATCGCGACGCGCCACACCAGCCCGGGCGACCAGTACCCGAGCCGTGCGGCGTCGGCGAGCAGCGGCTCGAACGTACGCAGCGCGCCGGTCACGTCCCCGCCCAGCCGCAGCGCGTCGCCCAGCAGGAGCCGCAGCCGCGGCGACCGGCTGGCCGCCGGTACCGTCTCGATCAGGCGGGCGGCCCGCGCACCCTCGCCAGCCACCATCTCGTCGCCGGCCGCCTCGATGAACGCCACGCACCGGTCCAGCTCGCCGGCCCGGTGCAGGGCTCGCGCGGCCGGCAGCGGGTAGCCGTGCTCCTGGTACCAGCCGGCCGCGGCGAGATCGGCGGGGCGACTCCCGCTGCCGTCCCCGAGCTGGCGCTGCCGGGCGAGCAGCGCGGCGAGGACCGGCACCACCCGGTACGCCTGCTGTGCCGGGCCGTGGGTCAGCCGCTGGTGGGCGTGGGAAGCCTGCGGCCCGGCGTGGGAGTAGGTGACCACCAGCCCGGTCTGGATCAGCCAGCGCAGCGCCGGGACCACGTGCGGGTCGAGGGCGCCGGCGTCGGCCAGGTGCACGCAGAGCGGCACCGTGATCGGCTCCAGGTCGATCAGCGCGGCCAGCAGTCTCTCGACGGCCGGCGGCAGGGTGGCGAGCACCTCCTCGCGCAGCCAGGTGGCGGCCGGGGTACCCGGCCCGGTGAGTGCGGGCAGGAGATCCTGGTCGCCGATCGCGCTGCCGCGCAGTGCCTGGCCGGCGAAGGTGACCAGCGCCGGCCAGCCGGCGGTCAGCTCGGCGACCCGGTAGGCCAGCTCGCTGTCGGCCACGCCGTACTCCTCGCTGAGCACGGCGGCCACCGCGTCCGCCGGCATGCTCAGATCCGCCGCGGCGCGTTCGGTCACCGGGCCGGGCAGCGCCGCGAGGTCGTCCGCCACCACGTGCGCGGCGCGCTCACCGGTGCGGTTCACGGTCAGCGCGGACGGGTCGGCAGCGCCACCCGGCGCGGTCAGGTCGGTCGCCGAGTGGATCGCGGTCGGCCCCTCGGCAAAGGCCGCCTCCAGCACCGTGGTCTTCCCATACCCGGCCGCGGCGACGAACAGCGGCAACCCCGGGTGCGCAACCGCTGCCGCACGACCGGTGCCATGCGCGCCCTCCCGGTCACCTCGTCCCCGCATGCGGTCATTCTGATCCGCGGCGCGCGCAAGGAACTGTCGCGCAGCCGGCAGCGACGGCTACCGGACTTGCCGTATTTCCTGGTTACCGCGCCTGCGGGTGCCGGTCCGCCCACGGCGCGGCGGACTCGATCTGGCTCGCCACGCGCACCAGCACGTCCTCGCGGCCGTACCCCGCGACGAGCTGGACTCCGACGGGGAGGCCACCGGGGGTCCAGTGCAACGGCAGGCTGACGGCCGGCTGGCCGGTCATGTTGAACTGCGTCGTGTACGGGATGAAGCTCACGATCCGCGGACCCTCGAACTCCTGGCCCCGTGCGGTGAACCAGCCCAGTTCGGGTGGGGGTGCGGCCACGGTGGGCGTCAGCAGCAGGTCGTGATCGCGCCACCAGTCCGCCATGCGGCGCGCCCACATCCCGAACCAGGCCCGGCTCTGCAGGTAGGTCACGACACTCATGGCCCGGCCCGCCTGCCGGTAGAGGGCGTTGCGCGGCTCGATCTCGTCATCCCCGATCGGGCGGCCCAGCAGCAGCTCGAACGCCTCGAAGGTGGCCGCCGTGTCGGCCGCGATGACGGTCGTGAAGTGGCCGACGAAGTCCTGGTCGAACATGTCCGGCGGGGCGGACTCCTCGACGTGGTGGCCCAGCGACTCCAGCAGCCGGGCGGCACCGGCCACCGCGGTGCGGCACTGCGGATCGTCGAGGTAGCCCGCGACGCCCGCATGGTCGAGCACCCCGACGCGCAACCGCCCCGGGTCGGCGCCCACCTCGTCGCGCAGCGGGCAGGGCAGCGCCGGGGCGTAGTACGGCTCGCCCGGCATGCGTCCACTGATCGCGTCCAGGACGGCGGCCGCGTCCCGTACCGTGCGGGTCAATGCCCCGTCGATCGTGCCGCCGGCCCAGCTCTCGGCGACCAGCGGGCCGTGGCTGACGCGGCCCCGGGTCGGCTTGAGCCCGACCAGGCCGCACTCGCTCGCCGGGATCCGGATCGAGCCGCCGCCGTCGTTGCCGTGCGCCACCGCGACCATGCCGCTGGCCACCGCCGCCGCGGACCCGCCCGACGACCCGCCCGCGGAATGGCCGCGGTGCCACGGGTTGCGGGCGGGCGGGAAGCTCCGCCCCTCGGTGGTGATGGTCGTGCCCAGCTCCGGGACGTTCGTGCGGCCGAGCGGGACGAAGCCGGCCGCCCGGAACTGCTCCGCGAGGTAGGAGGTGACCGGCATGGCCAGCTCGCGCAGCGGTCCGATGCCGAAGGTGGTCGGCTCGCCGGCCACGAAGCAACCCAGGTCCTTGAACAGAATGGGTACCCCGCGGAACGGCCCGTCGGGCAGGTCCCCGCCGGCCTCCCGCAGTGCCTCGTCGAACCGCGTCCAGATCACGGCGTCGAGGTCGGGGTTGACCGCCTCGATCCGCTCGATGGCCGCCCGCACCAGCTCCTTGGGGCTGGCCTCGCCGCGGCGTACCAGGTCGGCCTGCGCGGTCGCGTCCAGCCAGGCTGTCTCCGTCATACGAGGCAGGCTACCTCCCACGGCTGATCCGCAGCTCCGGGTTGGACCAGCGCCAGTTACGCCCGGCTCCTGACCTCAGGCGGCGAGTGCCCGGACCGCCGCCGGCCGGCGCGGCAGCCTGAGGTGAGCCCCGCGCCCGGTCGAGGTGGGGTACAGGGCCTCGACCGTGCACCGGGCCCAGTGCATCCGGGGTGCCGCGGTGTCCGGATGGTCGCCGTAGCAGGTGGCCAGTTCCGCGACGCAGCCGCGGATCCCGCCGTACCTGCGCACCGCGTGTTCGATCGCGGCATCGGCCTGGTCGCGCGACGGCCGGCAGCCGGCCGGCAGGTCGCTGGCGAACAAGGCCTCCGCGCGGGCGGCGATGATGTCAACCGTGTGCTCCATGGTGGATCTCCCCAGCCAGACGTTTTCTTCCTCCTCATGCCAGACCGGGGAACGGGCGGACCTGATACCCCTCGCTCTGTCGGATCCGGCTCACCGCGGGGCGGGAGTTGCCGGGATCGACAGCTGGGATGGATGGTCAGAGTTTGACGCAGGTGTAGGCGCCGTAGATCGAGCCCGCGTAGTCGGCGGTCACGATCTGGAAGCCGGCGGCGGCGAGCATCGGCTCGAACAGCCACCGGTAGGTGCTGAACTCGGCGCGGACGTGCTCGGCGTAGTCGTCGCGCGTGTATCCCTCGGCCGGGTCGTCGGCCGCGTTGTCGAGCCAGCGGTCCAGGAATTCGGCGGCCGCGGCCGGCCGGAAGTCGTAGATCAGGTCCCGTACCCGCAGGAGGCCGCCGGGGCGCAGGATGCCGGCGATGCGGTCGAGGGCGATCGCCTTCCAGAAGTCGGGCAGCTGGTGCAGGGCATGGTGTTTCCGCCGGTGCCCCGCGACCCGGGGGTGCGGCACCTCGTATCCTTTACGGCGGAGAACGTGACCGCGGAAAGGAGTCCCGTGAGTACCCGTACCGAAACGCTGGAGTTCCAGGCGGAGGCGCGTCAGCTGCTGCAGTTGATGGTCCACTCGATCTACTCCAACAAGGACATCTTCCTGCGTGAGCTGATCTCCAATGCCTCCGACGCCCTCGACAAGCTGCGCCTGGAGTCGATGCGGGACAAAGACCTCGACGTCGACGCGTCCGACCTGCACGTCGAACTCGACGTCGACAAGGAGCAGCGCACGCTGACCGTGCGGGACAACGGCATCGGCATGTCCCGGGACGAGGTCGTCTCGATGATCGGCACGATCGCCAAGTCGGGCAGCGCCGAACTGCTGCGGAAGCTGAAGGAGTCACAGGACCCGGCGGTACCGCCGGAGCTGATCGGGCAGTTCGGGGTCGGCTTCTACTCGACGTTCATGGTGGCGGACAAGGTGACGCTGACCACCCGCCGGGCCGGCGAGAGCGAGGGTACCCGCTGGGAGTCCACCGGCGAGGGCACCTATGTCATCGAGACGCTCGACGACGCGCCGCAGGGTACCGCGGTCACCGTGCACGTGAAGCCGGAGGACAGCGAGGACCAGCTCTTCGACTACACCGCCGAATGGAAGATCCGCGAGATCGTCAAGCGGTACTCCGACTTCATCGCCTGGCCGATCCGCATGACCACCGACGGCGACACGCAGACGCTCAACTCGATGAAGGCCCTCTGGGCCCGCTCGCGCGACGAGGTCGACGAGGCCGAGTACCACGAGTTCTACAAGCACGTCAGCCACGACTGGACCGACCCGCTCGACGTCATCCACATGAAAGCCGAAGGGCTCTTCGAGTACGAGGCGCTGCTGTTCATCCCGTCCCACGCGCCGTTCGACCTGTTCATGCGCGACGCCCGCCGCGGGGTGCAGCTGTACGTGAAGCGCGTGTTCATCATGGACGACTGCGACGCGCTGATGCCCAACTACCTGCGCTTCGTCAAGGGCGTGGTGGACGCGCACGACCTGTCGCTCAACATCTCCCGGGAGATCCTGCAGCAGGACCGCCAGATCCAGATCGTGCGCCGCCGGCTGGTCAGGAAGGTGCTCTCGACCGTCAAGGACATGATGGCCAACCACGCCGAGCGGTACCAGACGTTCTGGCGTGAGTTCGGCCGCGTACTCAAGGAGGGCCTGCTCGAAGATCCGGACAACCAGGAGCTGCTGCTGGACATCGTCTCGCTCGCGTCGACCCACGACCCCGAGCAGACGACCACGCTGCGCCAGTACGTCGACCGGATGAAGGACGGGCAGCAGGACATCTACTACATGACCGGCGAGTCCCGCGCCATGATCGAGAGATCGCCGCACATGGAGGCCTTCCGCACCAAGGGGTACGAGGTGCTGGTGCTCACCGATCCGGTCGACGAGGTGTGGGTCGAGCGGGTCGCCCAGTTCGACGGCAGGTCCCTGCAGTCCATCGCCAAGGGTGAGGTCGACCTGGACAGCGCGGAGGACAAGAAGTCCACCGAGGTGGCGCGCGAGCAGCAGCAGAAGGACTTCGCCGCGCTGCTGGCCTGGCTGACCGGCAAGCTCCAGGAGGAGGTCAAGGAGGTGCGGCTGTCCTCGCGGCTGACCACCTCGCCGGCCTGCATCGTCGGCGACACGCAGGACATGACACCGACGCTTTCGAAGATGTACCGGGCGATGGGCCAGGAGGTGCCGCACGTCAAGCGCATCCTGGAGGTCAACCCGGCGCACCCGCTGGTCGTCGGGCTGCGTGACGCGCAGCAGCGGGACGGGGACGACGCCGCGCTGGCCGAGACGGCGGAGCTGCTGTACGGGATGGCACTGCTCGCGGAGGGCGGCGACCTCGGCGACCCGTCCCGCTTCACCCGCCTGCTCGCCGACCGGCTGGCGCGCACGCTGTAGAACGTTTACCGCAACAGCTTGTCCAGCGTGATGGGCAGGTCCCGGACCCGGACGCCGGTGGCGTGGTAGGTGGCATTGGCGATCGCGGCGGCCGTACCGACGATGCCGATCTCGCCCAGGCCCTTGGCACCCATCGGATTGGTGTACGGGTCCTCCCGGTCCAGCCAGTGCGCCTCGACCGCCGGGACGTCGGCGTTGACCGCTATGTGGTACTCCGCGAAGTCGTGGTTGACCACGTGCCCGAACCTCGGGTCGAGCACGCTGTGCTCGTGCAGCGCCATCGACAGACCCTGGGTCATCCCGCCGATCAGCTGCGACCGGGCGGTCTTCGGGTTGATGACCCGGCCCACGTCGAAGACCCCGAGCAGCCGCCGCACCCGTACCTCGCCGCTGTCCTCGCGCACGCCCACCTCGGCGAACTGGGCCCCGAAGCTGTGCATCGCGTACTGCTCCTCGTCGGCGTTGTCGGGCATCTCCGCGGTGGCCTCGCTGCCGTCCGTCTGCCGCAGCCGGTCCGCCGCCGCCACGATCGAGGTGCCCCAGCTGTTGATTCCGCTCGAGCCTCCGGCGACGGACGCCGTGGGCAGCGCGCTGTCCCCGATCCTCAGGTCCACCTTCCCGACCGGGACACCCAGCGCGTCCGCCGCGATCTGGGTGAGCGCGGTCCAGGTGCCGGTACCGAGGTCGGCGGCGGCGATCAGCACGGTGTACCGCCCGCCGGGGTTGACCCGGATCGTGGTGACATTCCCGGGAAGGCGGCGGGAGGGGTACGTCGAGAGGGCGACACCGGTGCCGACGAGCCAGCCCCGGTCGCGCCGGATCCGCGGGGTGGGGTCGCGCGGCTCCCAACCGAACCGGCGGGCTCCCTCGCGCAGGCAGTCCGCCGTGTGGCGGCTGGAGAACGGCAGGCCGGACTCGGGGTGCCGGTCCGGCTCGTTGCGGATCCGGAAGTCGACCGGGTCCAGCCCGCACCCGATCGCCATCTCGTCCATGGCCGATTCGAGCCCGAACATGCCCGGCGACTCACCAGGTGCCCGCATGATCGTCGGTACCGGCACGTCCAGGGCGGCCAGCCGGTGGGTGGTGCGCCGGTCCGGTGCGGCGTACATCGTCCGGCTGCACACCGCGGTCTGCTCGGCGTACTGCTTGACTCTGGCGGTCTGCTCGACGACGTCGTGCGCGATCGCGGTGAGCCGCCCGCCCATGTCCGCGCCGAGCTGGATCCGCTGGATCGTCGCCGGCCGGTAGCCGACGAGGGAGAACATCTGCTGGCGGGTGAGCGCGAACTTCACCGGCCTGCCGTCGAGGACGCGGGAGGCCATCGCGGCGAGGACGGCGTACGTGTGGGGATAGGTCTTCGCCCCGAACCCGCCGCCGACGTGCGGCGAGACCACCCGGGTGCGCCGCGGGTCGAGGCCGAGCACGTGCGCGACCAGGTCGCGGCTGAGCGAGGCGCCCTGCGTCGAGCAGTAGAGCGTGAGGCCGTCCCCGGTCCACACGGCCACCGCGGTGTGCGGCTCCAGCGAATTGTGGTGGTACATCGGCGTCTGGTAGGTCGTGTCGAGCCGGACGGCGGCCGAGGCCAGCGCCGCGTCGACGTCGCCGAGCGCGCTGTCGGCCGGTGAGCCGTCCATGAGGTCGCCCTCACCCTGGCCGAAGAGTGCCGCGTGCACGGGCTTGCGGAGGTCGTCGCGGTCGGCCCGCAGCGCGACGTCGTGGGCCCGTTGTTCATAGTGGACGCGGACCAGGCCGGCCGCCTGCCGGGCGATTTCCAGGGTATCGGCGACCACGCCCCCGATGATCTGACCGCGGAACCCGACCTCCTCGGTCTGCAGCACCGCCAGTTCGGGATCGCCGGCGGCAGCCAGCGGCGGAGCGTTGTCGCGGGTGAGCACGGCCACCACGCCCGGGAGGGCCGCCGCCTCGGTCGCGTCGATGCCGGTGACGCACCCGGCCGCGATGGTGGCCTGCAGCGGGTACAGGTAGCCGGGGTGCTCGACGAGCCACTCGTACGCGTACGTGGCGGCACCCTTGACCTTGTCCGGCCCGTCCAGCCGGTCCAGCGCCGTACCGATGGCGCGCGGGATGACGGTCATCGCGCCTCCACCACATCCAGGAGGGTACTGACGATGGTGTTGCGGGCGAGCGGGACCTTGAACGCGTTGCCCGCGAGCGGCCGCGCCTGGGCGAGTTCGGCTTCGGCGGCGGCGTGGAAGCTCTCCCGGGTGGCGGGCATGCCCAGCAGCGCCTCCTCGGCGATCCTGGCCCGCCACGGCTTGTGCGCCACGCCACCCAGCGCGATGCGCACGTCGCGCACGAGGCCGTCGTCGACGTCGAGCGCGGCGGCGACCGAGACGAGTGCGAACGCGTACGAGGCACGGTCGCGTACCTTCCGGTAGCGCGAGCGGGCGGCGAACCCCATCGGCGGCAGGTCCACGGCCGTGATCAGTTCGCCGCGACCGAGGACGGTGTCGCGCTCGGGCGTGCCGCCGGGCAGCCGGTGCAGGTCGGTCACTGACAGCGTGCGCGACCCCGCCGGACCCTCGATGCGCGCGAGCGCGTCGAGCGCGGTCATCGCGACGGCCATGTCCGACGGGTGCGTGGCGACGCACGCCGGCGACCAGCCGAGGATGGCCAGTTCCCGGTGGTAGCCCTCGCGGGCCGAGCAGCCCGAGCCCGGCTCCCGCTTGTTGCACGGCGTCGTGACGTCCTGGAAGTACACGCATCGGGTGCGCTGCAACAGGTTCCCGCCGGTGGTGGCCACGTTGCGCAGCTGGCCGGAGGCGCCCGACAGCAGCGCCTGGGACAGTACCGGGTAGCGCCGCCGGATCCCGCGATCGGCGGCCACGTCGCTGTTGGGCACGCTGGCACCGATCCGCGTGCCGCCGTCGGGCAGCTCCTCGATCCGGTCGCCGGCCAGCCGCCTGATGTCGATGAGCGGGTCCGGCGCGGCCACCCCCAACCTCATCAGGTCGACGAGATTGGTACCGCCGGCCAGAAAGGCGCCCCGCGGCGCGTCGGCGAGCATCGTCACGGCCTCGGCCCAGGCCTCCGGGCGTTCGTAGCGGAAGGGATTCATCGGCCCGCCACCTCGGCGATGGCCGGCACGATGTTGGCGTACGCCGCGCAGCGGCAGAGGTTGCCGCTCATCCGCTCGGCGATCTCCGCATCGTCGAGCGCGACCTGCTCGGCGCCGGGGTCGGTGGTCACCGCGCTGGGCCACCCCGCCTCGACCTCGCTCAGCATCCCGATGGCCGAGACGATCTGGCCGGGCGTGCAGTACCCGCATTGAAAGGCGTCATGGGCGACGAACGACCGCTGCATCGGGTGCAGCACGCCGTCCGCGGCGAGGCCCCCGGCCGTGACGATGTCCTCGCCCTGGTGCGCCACGGCCAAGGCCAGGCAGCTCACGGCGCGGCGCCCGTCCAGCAGGACGGTACAGGCGCCGCACTGCCCGTGGTCGCAGCCCTTCTTCGGGCTGGTGAGCCCCAGCCGCTCCCGCAGGGCGTCCAGCAGCGTCGTGCGGGTGTCGACGACAAGCCGGTGGGCAAGCCCGTCCACCCGCAACATGATCTCGGCCTCCACGGCACAACTCCCTTACCTGAGCTAGGCGGTCACGGCTGGCGGACGCGTTCGGGGATCAGGCACCGCGGCGCGTGTTCCGGACCGGGAAAGGTGATGAGGACCGGCAGCCCGTCTGGATCGTGGCCCTCCACCCGGCTGATGCCCTCGCTGATGTCGCGGCGTTCGAAGGCGCCGCGTGCCTTGAGCAGGTCCGCGCACCGGTCCAGGTCCTGCGGGCCGCCGGCCGTCCAGGCCACCCACTGCACCCCGACACCGCCGGTCGGCCGCGCCTGCGCGCCGGTGACCTGGCGCAGGTAGAGCTGCGATCCGCTGGCTCCGGCCAGCAGCGCGGCGTCGACCTCGGCGATGGTGACGGTGTACCGCAGCAACTGCTGGTAGAAGTCCATGGACCGGGCCAGGTCGGACACGAACACCACCGCCGAGGCGAGCCGGATGCTGCGTACCACCGCGTCCGCGATGTCACCCATGGCCACGATGCCGACGACCTGGCCCTCCGACACCACCGGCAGGTGCGCGGCGGTCGAGTCCAGCATGATCTGGGCGGCCTCGAACACGGGGGTGTCCGGTTGGACGGTGTGCGGGTCGCGGTTCATCCAGTCCACGATGAGCGCCTCGCCGGTGGCGGCGCCCTGGGCGACCGCGCGCAGCAGGTCCGCCTCGGTGATGATCGCCACCGGCCGCTGCCGGAGGTCGACGACGACCAGCGCGGTCTGGTTGGCGTGGTTCATGAGGTATGCGGCGGCGGCCAGGTGGCTGCCGGTCTCGACGGAGGTCACCGCCGGGCGCATCACGTCGCCGACGGTGTATCCGGCGGGGCCGTGCCCGACTGTCTGGGCTACCTGCGACTTCATGACCCTCCCTGGCGGCGCGACGCTGCCCGTCGTCCCCCAGATCATGGCCGCCGGGCAGGTGACGGTGACTCACCCGCCGCGGACGATTGAACGCCCTTGCGCTTCCGGAGTAAATGTGCATCAAGAGGGGCAGTACCACTCATAGTGGGGTGACTAGCTCATCCCGACGGCCAGTCTTGATCGACCAAATGCCGTTCTACCAGCGCATATCCGCCTGACGCGAGTCCAACTCGCCTCCTGCCAGGATGATCACGACCCCAGGGCGGGGTCGGCGCGGCAACGATCCGCCGGGTGTTTCTGGTCGCTCGGCACGGCGGGGAGCCAATAGCGAAACCGGCGCCACGTGGTTTCACTCCGGAAAGGCTCCCATTCATGCGCAAGATCGTCAGACGTGGCACCGCCGCGGGGATCGCCCTCGCCGCGGCGATGGCGACCATCGCCGCGGGGGTGGACGGCGGTGCGATGGCCGCGACCCCCACCGGCCAGGTGCGGGACTTCGGCCTCTCCGCCGGCGCCATCGCGGACCGGTACATCGTCGTGCTCAAGAACCGCACCGCCAGTTCGGCAGCTGTCAAGGCCGAGGCGCTGACGCTGACCAGCCGGTTCGGCGGCACCGTCACGCACGAGTACACCAGCTCGCTGCGCGGCTTCTCGGCGCGCATGAGCGCGGCGCAGGCCAAGCGGATGGCGGCCCGTGCCGAGGTGGCCTACGTGGAGCAGGACCGGGTGGTCAAGGTCGCCGGTACGCAGAGCCCGACGCCGTCCTGGGGGCTGGACCGGATCGACCAGCCGTACCGGCCGCTCGACAGCAGCTACACCTACGCCGGTACCGCGTCCACGGTGCACGCCTACATCATCGACACCGGCATCCGCATCAGCCACACCGACTTCGGTGGCCGCGCGACCTACGGCTACAACTTCGTCGACGGCACCACGGACGCCGCGGACTGCATGGGACACGGCACGCATGTCGCCGGTACCGTCGGCGGTACCGGGTACGGCGTGGCCAAGCAGGTGCAACTGGTCGCCGTCAAGGTGCTGGACTGTGACGGGTTCGGCACGACGTCCCAGGTCATCGCGGGCGTGGACTGGGTGACCGGCAACGCGGTCAAGCCGGCTGTCGCCAACATGAGCCTCGGCGGGTCACACAGCGACGCGCTGGACGCCGCGGTCGCCGACTCCATCGCGACCGGCATCACGTACGCGATCGCGGCAGGCAACTCGGGCCTCGACGCGTGCGCCTACTCCTCGCCCGCGGACGTGGCGTCGGCCATCACCGTGGGCGCCACCGACAGTACGGACACCCGCCCGTGGTGGTCGAACTTCGGCCGCTGTCTGGACGTCTTCGCCCCGGGCGTCGGCATCACCTCCGCCTGGATACTCAGCGACACCGCGACCATCGCGCTGGACGGCACGTCGATGGCCAGCCCGCACGTCGCCGGCGCGGCGGCACTGATCCTCGCCGACCACCCCGACTACACCCCGGCGCAGGTACGGGACGCGGTCGTGGGCGGCGCGGTCACCGGTGCGGTGGACGACCCGGGTATCGCCTCACCGAACAAGCTGCTCCAGGTCGGCACCGCGCCGGCCACGCCGGCGGTGGTGATCCGGCTGCGGGCACACGCCAACAACCGGATCGTCACGGCTGCGCAGAGCGGCACCGCGCGGCTGATCGCCAACCGGGTGATGGCGGGCACCTGGGAGGAGTTCGACGAGGTCGACGCCGGAGGCGGGTACGTCGCCCTGCGGGCCCACTCCAACGGCAGGTTCGTCAGCGCGGACGCGGCCGGCGCGAAGCCCCTGATCAACAACCGCACCGCGATCGGCGAATGGGAGAAGTTCCAGGTCATCGCGAACGGGGACGGCAGCCTCAGCCTGCGGGCCAACGCCAACGGGCGCTATGTCTCGGCGGACAACGCCGGCGCCGCTGCGCTCATCGCCAACCGCACGGCCGCCGGCGTCTGGGAGAAGTTCGACGCGGCGCTGCCGCCGAGCCTCGTCAGCCTGGGTGCGTTCGCCAACTTCGAGATCGTCACGGCGGACCACGCCGGCGCCGGCCCGCTGATCGCCAACCGCAACGGCATCGGGACCTGGGAGGAGTTCGACGCGGTTGACCTCGGCAACGGGTACATCGGCCTGCACGCCCGCGCCAACGGCAAGTTCGTCACGGCCGAGAATGCCGGCAAGTCCGCGCTGATCGCCAACCGCGCCGCCGTGGGCGGCTGGGAGCAGTTCATGATCGTGTACAACACGGACGGAACCGTGAGCCTGAAGGCGAGCGCCAACGGCAGGTACGTCACGGCGGCGAGCGCCGGCACGAAGCCGCTGATCGCGAACCGTACGGCGATCGGGTCGTGGGAGGAGTTCGCGCTCCTCGCGGACTGACCCGGCTGCCCGCCGGCCGCCTTTGTGGTGGCCGGCGGGCCCGTTTCAGTGGCGAGTGCGCGGGCGGCGCCCGGGTTCCTGGTGCGGCACGGTCTGGCTGGCCGGCAACGAGGGCGGCGGGAGCGTGCCGACCTCGTCGAGTTCCCGCTGGTACAGCGGGGCGGGATCGGGCAGCCTCGGGAACGGCCGGATCCGCCGCCGCCAGCGCAGGGCCGAGGTGAGGTCGCCCGCGGTGCGCCGCCGCCACGCGCTGATGTTGGGCTCCCGCACCCCGAAGCGGCGTTCCAGGAAACGGAGCGTGGACGTGTGGTCGAAGACCTCGCCGCAGACCCAGCCGCCGCGGCTCCACGGCGAGACGACCAGCATCGGTACCCGGAAGCCGAGCCCGATCGGCCCGGCGATGCCCTGCGCGGCCGGCGGCAGCGCGGCGGTGATCCATTCGCCGGGCGTGTCCGGCGGCGCGGTGGGCGGCGGTACGTGGTCGAACAGCCCGTCGTTCTCGTCCCAGGCGATGAACAGGACCGTCTTGGCCCAGACGTCGGGACGGTCGCCGAGCGCCCGCAGGATGTCGTAGATGTACTGTGCCCCCGCCGCCGGCAGCGCCGGTGGGTGCTCGCTCGCCTCGGGCAGCCCGATCGAGGGCAGGTACTGGGAGTTGAGCCAGGACACCGCGGGCAGCCGGTCGGCGCGGATGTCGTCGGCGATCGCCGAGGGCGGGCGGGGGTACAGGCCGTTGACCACGAGCGGGTCGTCCAGCGGCGCCTGCCGGTACCGGGCGAACCACACCAGGTCGGAGCCGGCCGGATTGGCGACGTAGTAGCGCCAGCTGATGCCGGCATCCTGGAGCCGCTCGGGGTACGTGGTCCAGGTGAACAGGGTCGGGTGCGAGTTGTTCACCACCGGGCCGCCACCGGTACCGGCCGGGTCGATCGTGCCGCTGATCGCGTACAGGCGGTTGGGCTGGGTCGGGCCGAAGACCGAGGAGTGGTAGTTGTCGCAGATCGTGAACGCGTCCGCCAGCGCGTAGTGGAACGGCAGGTCCTGGCGCCGGTGGTAGCCCATCGTGAGCGGACCGAACTGGCCCTCCGTCCCGCGGTGGGTGGGCAGCCAGTTGTCCATCCGGCCGCCGTTCCAGGACTGGTGCTGCGGACCCCATTCGTGGTTGGTGCTGTGCAGCGCCGCGGCGCTGGTGGTTGTCGTGTCGAGATGGAACGGCAGGGTGTACCCGTCCGGGTTCGCCGGATCCGGCTGGTGGAAGACCGAGCGCCCGGTCGGCAGTCGCAGCGCGTGCCGGTCGTCGAACCCGCGGACCCCGGACAGCGTGCCGAAGTAGTGGTCGAAGGACCTGTTCTCCTGCATCAGGATCAGCACGTGCTCGATCTGGTCCAGCGACCGCAGCGGGCCCTCGCCGCCGCTTTCGAGCGTCCGGCGCAGCGAGCCGGGCAGCAGTGCCAGGCTCGCGGCCGCGCCAGCCGATCCGAGCAGCCGCCGGCGCGTGACAGGCGTGGCCGCCATCGCTCAACTCCTCGTGAAGCGCCAGGTCTCGCTGTCGACGCACAGGCGGATGCCGGGCGGCCTGACCAGCACCCGCAGCGTACCGTCGCGCCGGTCATAGTCGGTGCCTGCACCTGGGACGAGCCGGAACACGCGCTGCGCAACGGAAGCGCGGGGCTGGGCACAGCCAACCGCGCCCGATCACTGCGCAGCCAGACAATTCGCCCCTGCCGCGGGTCGGCCACGAGCCCCGATACCAACGGCACTGGATCGAGCCTGTGGCGCGGTGGCCCGCACCGCGCTGCGTCATCGAACCGACACGGGTGGGGCGATGCATGGCGGTGCCGGCTGGTCCCGTCGCCCTGCGCAGCACCGGTTCGGTGGCCTTCGGCCGCGTTCACCATGATCAGGGCGTATGGTGCCGGGATGATCACGAGTTGCCGGAGGAACGCGTAGTCGACTATCCGTTTCTCCGCCGGATCGCGATCAACCCCCGGCTCCCCGTGATCACGGCGCCAC
>JBBWZQ010000104.1:0-11710 GCA_039649115.1 Micromonosporaceae bacterium
CTGCCGCGCTCGTCCTGACCACCCGCAGCACCGCCGGCGCCATCAGCACGGCCTCCAGCACGAAGACCCCGGCCAGCACGAGCGCCAGCCCGGTCAGGCCGGACCAGCGGCCGCCCACGGTCGCGGCCACGATCTCGGCGACACCGGCCAGCAGCGCGAAGGCGCTGGCCCGGCGCACCCGGCCGAGCACCCGCGAGATCGCGACGTACAACTGCCGCACCACGGTGGCCACGTAGGTCAGCGCCAGGATCCGCAGCGCGCCGGCCGCGGCGGACGCGTACTCGTTGCCGAAGATGTCCATGATGGACCGCGCGTTGACCGCGACCAGCAGCGACAACGGCACGCCGAGCCCGAGCGCCACGCACAGGGCCATCCGCACCTTCGACCGCAACGCGGCGATGTCGCCCGCGGCGACCGCGAACAGCGTGGTCGCCAGGTGCGCCGGGATCATGGACAGCACCGCCACCACCATCCACGCGGTGTAGAAGTCCGCGGTCGCCCTGGTCGACAGCACCACGGCCACCACGAGAGGCAGCGCGGCGCGGGGCAGGAACAGCGCCATGTTGAGCAGGTTGTGGTCGATGGCCCGCCAGCGCATCCGGCGCAGCAGCGACAGGTGCGGCCGCAGCGAGCCACCCATCCCCCGGCGGCGTACCGACGCCGCGAGCGCGGCGATCGAGACCAGCGCGCCGACCACCCACGTGCCGAGCATCTCGGTGCCGGTCAGCGTGATGGGCAGCAGCGCGAGCAGGCCCAGCAGCAGCAGCTTCGCGGCGGCGAACCAGGTGTTGCGCATCAGCTGCAGCGGCCCGGCCAGCATGCCGACCAGCCCGTCGTCGAGCACCAGGGTGACCGCGGTCACGCAGACACCGAGGACGAGCAGGCCGGCGGCCAGCGGCGAACCGGCCGTCGCGCGCAGCCCCGAGCCGGACGCGTGCACCAGCACCACATAGCCCAGGCCGCCCGCGGCGGCGACGGCACCGGCGGCCAGCAGGCAGGCGGAGACGAGGCTCCAGCGGCCGGAGCGCAGGTGCGGCAGTTCGGAGATGAGCAGCGTACCCATGCCGAACATGCCGATGGTGCCGATGAAGGTCATCGCCGATACCGCCGCCGAGACGGCACCGAGCACGTCCGGGCTGGTGGCACGGGCGGCCAGCCACCAGAACACGAGGCCGAGGATCGAGGTGACCGCGCTGCTGGCGATCAGGGATCCGGAGTTGGCGAGCAGGTCCGCGTGCGGCCGCAGCATCCGGCGGACGTACGCCGTACTCGTTGCCGCGGTCATTGCGCCACCACCGATCCGTGCAGGTACACCGTGCGGAACGGGGTGGTGTCCCCGCTGCGGTACAGGTTGGCGGTGACCCGGTCCGACGTGGGTACCGAGATCGAGTGGCGCCAGGCGGAGCCCTTGCTCGCGGTCAGGTCGAGCGTCACGGCGTACCCGTCGGGGCCGGTCACCGTCAGCACGTACCTGGTCGGCGTGGCCTCCTGGTTGCTCACCACGACCGTCACCAGCCGGCTGCCCGTCACCGAGGCCGCCGCTGTGTCCATGATGGACAGTGCGGTCACCTGCGTCGCGGAGGTCTGGCGCGCGGCGGTGGCGAGGGACAGCCAGCCGGCCCCGCCCAGCAGCACCAGCGCGAGCACCAGCGGAGCCAGGTGCCGGGCGAGCCGGCCGCGGTCGACCGGCCCGGCGCGCTCCACCTTCCGTGGTTGTTCCCGGAACGTCCGGAGGTGGGCCAGCACGGCGGCGGCGACGGTGGTTCCGCCCGACAGCCCCGCCCAGACGACCTGGGTCAGCCGCACCCCGACCGCGTGCAGGCCCAGCCCACCGAGCACCAGCACGGCGAGGCTGAGCGCGACGGCCAGCACGCACCGTTCGAGACGGCTGTGCCCGCGCCCCGGGACCAGCGCGCCGACCAGGGCCGCGCCGGGCAGGACGAAGGCGAGCAGCAGGCCCGCCGGTACCGCCACCGGCGTCCAGCCGGCCAGCACCGCGGCGACCGCCAGCGCCGCCGCGTCCACCAGGATGAGCAGGCGCGCCATCGGGTCGGTGGTCCAGAGTCTCATGCGTTCCTCATGTCGTAGATCCGCACGGCGCCGTTGTCGTAGAGCCGGTCGGCGCCGCTGAGCTGGTCCAGTTTGGACAGTTGCGAGGTGGACAGCGCGCCGGTGCGCTGCCCGGCCCGCGGGTCCTGCGGGAAGAGCGAGCCGGAGGCCGGTACCTGCCCGGTCGTGCGCGCGTCCACCCACACGTAGCTGATCGCGAGGTCCTGCAGGAGCATCTCGTCGGACAGGCCCCACTGCGCGTCGTCGTACAGCGCGGCGGCCTCGCCCACCGGGTCCTGCCCGCCATATGTGGACACGAGCGGGTACCCGTTGAGGTCGGCGGCCACCCGGTTGCCGGTGCCCAGGGCGCTCCTCGTCCAGCTGGCGGCCGCCAGCCCCAGCGGATCCACGCCGCGCTCGTACCCCGAGACGAGGTACCGGCCGGGCAGCTGCTCCCAGGCCGGCGGCCAGCCACCGACGCGGGCGGCCACCATGAGCAGTGCCAACAGCAGCAGGCTCGCGGACACCGCCACGCGCAGCCGGGTCCGCGAGGAGCTCGCGGGTCCGCGCAGGCGGTGCCGCGGAGAGCTTGCGGGTCCGCGCAGCCGGGCCCGCGGAGAGCTTGCGGGTCCGCGCAGCCGGGCCCGCGGAGAGCTTGCGGGTCCGCACAGGCGGTTCCGCGGGGAGCTTGCGGGTCCGCACAGGCGGAGCAGCACGCCGGCCGCGAGGATGGACATCGGCAGGTAGGTGAACGTGGCCGCCCGGCCGGCCAGCTCCGGCCCCTGGGCACCCAGGAAGCGCACGCTGCTCGCGCCGAAGAAGGCCAGCGCGCCCAGCAGCAGGAACCAGCGCCACGGGCTGCGGGTGCGGGCACGTACCGCGCGCCGCGCCGCCACGAGGAACAGCGCCAGCAGCGCGAGCAGGCTCGCCGCCTGGATCGCCAGTGCCCACAGTGGACTGCCGCCGGTCGTCGTCGCGGCAGCCGGCTGGCCGCCGGTGGCCAGCCGGGTGAGCGCGGCCAGCATGTTGTGCACGGGTGGCGCGAGGTAGCCGAGCACCTCGTGGGCGACGAGGCCGAACCAGGCCGCGACCGCGAGCAGCGCGGCGGCCGCGAAGGCCAGGCCGCGGGCCTTGTTCGAGCCGCGCAGGACCAGCTCGGCGGCGGCCAGCAGGGCGAGGGTGGCGACCAGCACCAGCGCGCTGACGTGGTGGCTGACGGTGGTCACCAGGATCGCGACGAGACCGACGACCAGCACCGGCCAGCCGCCCTGGCGCAGCGCGCGGGAGGCCCACACCGCCAGCAGCAGGAAGGGCAGGGCGGCGGTCTGGTACCCGTACATGGAGTCGAAGAACAGGTAGTGCAGGCCGGTCGCGTACACGACGCAGGACAGGGCGGCCAGGCGTACCGACCCGCTGGTCCGGACCACGAGCATGAACAGCGTCGCCACCAACAGCAGGTGCAGCACGCCGGCCAGCAGCATGCCGGCGGCGGTCACCGGCAGGCCGGTCATCGAGGCGAGCGCGGCGCCCATCTCCTCCAGGCCGGGGAAGTGGACGGACACCGGCAGCGCCGTGTTCGCCTGGAACAGCTGGCCGGTGTGCAGCAGCGTGCGGGTGGCGGCCCAGTGCTGCAATTCGTCGGGGAAGCGGAACTGGTCCGGACTGTAGGCCCACTTGAGCAGGTACTGGTTCACCGCGAGACCGAGGACCAGTACCAGCGCCTCACCGATACCGCGCAACCTGCGGGACAGCACGCGCGCGGCCACCGGAAGAAACACCAGCAGGTTCCCGACCCAGTAAAGAACCCCGCCCCCCGGAAGCCCCAGCCGCCCCGCCGCGTACCCCGAAGCCACAACCAACACCCCGAAGCTGGACGCCGCGAGCAGCCACGCCGCGGCCGCGACGTCAATGAAGTTGTCGCGATCTCGGGCCCGGCGCGGGGCGGTGGGGGGCAGGGCGGTGGAGGGCGGGGCGGTGGACGGCGGGGCGGTGGAGGGCGGGGCAGTCAGCATGATCGGCGGCCTCGGAGGTAGGCGAGGGGGCCGCGGAGCATGCCGCGGCGGTTGGCCTTCAGCAGGTCGCGGGGGAAATCCGGGCCCAGGCCGGCGACCCGCAGGCTGTCCGCGCCGAGCAGGTCGCGCAGCGCCGTCGGGGCGAGCCGGAGCAACGGCCACAGCACCCGCGGATCGGCACGCACCAGGCTGGTGAACGCGGCGGTCAGGCCGGTGCCGTAGCCGACCATCTGCCGGTACAGGCCGTCCAGGTCGCGCCGGTGGTAGTGGCGTACCAGCGCGGTGGGCTGGTACACGATGGTGCCGCCGGACCGCAGCACCTGCGTGAAGGCGAGCGTGTCCTCGGAGCCCATGGCGGGGGTGCCGGCGCCCAGCGCACCGTCGAACCCGCCGATCCCCTCGATGACTCCGGGCCGGAACGCCATGTTCGCGCCGACGCCGAACGGGGGCAGCGGGTACAGCGGGCTCTGCAGGTGGGCGGTTGCCGGGCCGAAGACGGCCGGGGTGAAGCCGCGACCCTTGCTGTGCCCGCCGAACTGCTCGAACCACAGCTGCGCGGGCGTCTCCAGCTCCGCCGGCACCACGACGCCGCAGACCACGCCGGCCTCCGGGTGCTCGGCCAGTGCCCGGGCGACCTCGCTGAGCCAGTACGGGTCGGGCGCGACGTCGTCGTCGGTCCACGCCAGGATCTCGCCGGGAGCCGCCGCCACCGCCGCGTTCCGCGCGTGCGACAGGCCGGGCCGCGGCGCCAGCAGGTACTCGACGGGACCGCGGCGGGCCGCCTCCCGCACCACGTCCTCGGTCGCCGTACTGGTCGGCGCGTTGTCGAGCACGAGCACCCGGAAGCTGGGGTACCGCTGGGCGAGCAGGCCGTCCAGGCAGGTCGCGAGCGCCTCGGGCCGCTCCCGTGTGCAGACCACCACGGTGATCGGCGGCGCCGCGCGCAGCACCTCCGCTCGGGTGGCGAGGTAGCGCGGGGTACCGGTGCGGGCGGCGCGCAGCCGCTCCCGTACCGCCGGGCCGAACGCACTGTCCACGGCGCGGGCCAGGGCGATCGAGCCGAGCCCGTGCTCCGGCACGTCGAGCGCGAGCAGGCCCAGCGGCTCGGTGAACATCCGCGCCAGCAGCCACGCCTGGCGCACCCGGCGGCCCCGCTGGTCGATCGCCGGCACCGGGGGCAGCGGCTCGGACAGTTCGGCGTCCAGGACCAGCGCCGGGACCTCGACGGCGTCAATGCCCACTGTGGACGTACTCATTGGACTGTCCACAACGGAACCTGCGGGGACCGGAACCGCATCAGTTCCACGGCGCCGCCCACCGCGGCGGCCGCGACGGCGCTGACCACGGCGCCGGCCTTGGCGGCGTTGCCCAGTCCGCGGCCGCGTACGGTGTCCGCCAGTGCCCGGCCGAAGGCCCGGGGCAGCGTGCTGCGCAGGTAGGCCTGCTCGGCGCTGAGGCTGTTGCTGCCCGCGCCCAGCAGCCGCGACATCTCCACCTTGCCGCGACCCTCCTGGTAGCAGCGGGACAGGAAGAAGCCGAAGGTGTTGCGCTGGGCCGGCACCGGGTGGTCGATGACGGCCTCCGGCACGAACATCCACCGGCCGCCGCTGGCCTGGCTCATGCGCAGGCACAGCTCGGTGTCCTCCGGACGGGCCCGGTCACCCACCTTGCCGAAGCCGACCCGGAACCCGCCCACCGACTCGAACACGTCGCGCCGCACGGCCATGCTGGCCGACCACACGTTGCGCGCGGGTGTGGTGGTGGCCGGCGCGCTCGCCGAACCGCCGACCGTCCACAGGAACTCGTCCGGCAGCCAGAACGGCTGCGGCCGCTCCCACTCCGGCCGGATCGCGCCGCCGGTGCCGATGACGGCGGGGTCGGTGAACGGCGCCAGCAGGCCGGCCAGCCAGCCCGGGTGGGCGTAGGCGTCGTCGTCCAGCAGGGCGACCAGCGGGCTGCGGGTGTGGAAGACGCCGGTGTTGCGGTTGCCGGACACGCCGCGCGTGGAGCCGTTGGCCAGGACGGTGACGTCCGACAGCTCGCGCCAGGCCCGGGCGAAGAGGTCCGGGTTGTGGTCGACGGCGACGACGATCTCGGCGGGCCGCGGCGACTGGACGCGCACCGAGTTGACCGCGCGCACCAGGTGGTCCCAGCGGCGCTCGGTGTAGCACGGGATGACCACGCTGACCGGGGACTGCATCACGATCAGACCTCCTTGGACAGCGACATCGAGCCGTGGAACACACCTGCGGCCGACGCGGTCGCGTAGCCGCCGGGCGCCGGGATGCGGTGCCGGTTGAGTGAGCGCAGCGCCTCGATCTGGCGGTCCAGCTCGACCGGGAACGGCGTGGGTGCGACCTCGGTGGACTCGATCCGGGTGCGGGCGATGCGGCGGCGCCGGCTGAATTCGGCGAGCATCGTGCGCAGCACCCGCGCGCCGTCCCGGAACGTCCGCAGGTTGCTCTCGCCGTACAGCCGCGGCGCCTCGTGGCTGGGGACCTCCTCGATCCGCAGCCGCTGCCCGGCGGCGCGCACGTTGATGAGCGTCTCGATCTCGAACCCGTCGCCCCACAGCTTCCGGCCGTCCGCCGGCGCCGGCGTGCCGGTGTCGGGCAGGTCCAGGCTGGGCAGCAGGCGGCGCCAGAAGGCGTTGTAGCCGTAGCACAGGTCCGTGAAGCTGGTGCCGAACAGCACGTTGGCCACGCCGTTGAGTCCCGCGTTGCCCAGCCGCCGCAGCGGGGTGATGTCGTCGCTGCCGCCGCCCTCGCGGAAGCGCGAGCCCTTGGCGAAGTCGGCGCCGTCGACCAGTGTCCTGACGAAGTCCGGGATCTCGGCCGGGTCGGTCGAGCCGTCCGCGTCGATCATGACGATGATGTCGCCGGTGCAGGCGGCGAACCCGCAGGCGAGTGCGTTGCCCTTGCCGGTGCGGGTCTGCTGCACGATCTCGATCGCGGGCCACAGCTCGCGGGCCACGGCGACGGTGCGGTCGGTCGAGCCACCGTCCACCAGGATCACCTGGGCCACGTCCCGCGGCAGCCGGGCGAAGACGTGGGGGAGGTTGCGCTCCTCGTTGAGCGCGGGGACCACGACACTCACGGAGGGTGACGTGATCTTGCGTACGGAGTGCGCCCTGTTGAGGGAAACAAGCGTCATCGGAAAGCTCCTTCAATGGCCCGATCGGGGTGCGCGGACCCGATTCCGGTGACTCCGGCAGGTGCGAGCCGCTGGATTTGACGCTAATTCGCCATTACGGACGGTTATGTCAGGCGACCGGTGACCATTTCGACCGATGAGGGGATGGCATGTCATCTGCCGTTGGAATTGAACGGCTGGTGCCGTTCCCACCAGTACCGTTCTCCCCGGCGGCCACGGGCACATACGCGCGGAGGTGGCAGGAGCACCGGACGGAACAAGGGGGACGCCATTGCCGGAAGGGCTTTCGCCGGGCGACCGGGCGATTAAGGGGAAGCGCCCGGTGAGCTACTTCACAGTCAGGCGAAGGTAACGCTCAGTCACGACAATCGGACCAACGGCGCAAGCGGGCATACATATAACAACGTAAATGCGCGGCGTCCATACGAGCCGCAATTCGCTGATTACTCTCAGTTAATTGCTCGCGGAATCGCCCTCCCGGGCGATTCCAGTGGCGCTACGAGGTGATCACGCTGTGTGATTCCGGTGGCCGCTGGCGTGGCGCCACCGGTACCGGCGGGCCGGTCACGCTGAAGCCGGCCGGCAGGCCGGCGACCTCCGGTGCCCGGCCGTGCTCCAGCACCACCTCGAACGGCCGGCCGGCGAGGCGCAGCCCGCGCGCGGCCACCGCGCCCAGCGGGGTCCCGGCCGGCGGACACACCCGCAACTCGCGAGCCGGCACGTCCGGCTCCAGGCCCAGGACCGCCTGCAGGACGGCCACCGCGGCAGCCGCCGACCAGGCCTGGGGACGGCAGGCGGCCGGGTACGGGACGGGGCGGGCGATCTCGTCGCGCCCGTCGCCGGCGTACACCTCCGGGAGCCGGTACTCGAACGCCTCCGCGGCGCGCAGCAGCCCCTCGGCAAGTGCCGCCGCCGCCCCGCCGAAGCCGGCCCGGGACAGTCCGGACAGGACGATCGCGGTGTCGTGCGGCCAGACCGAGCCGCAGTGGTAGGACAGCGGGCCGTAGCCACGGTCCAGAGTGGACATCGTGCGCAGGCCGTACCCGCTGGCCATCTCGGGCGAGACCAGGCGCCGCGCGACGATCTCCGACTCGGCGCCGGTCAGCAGTCCGGTGCCGAGCAGGTGGCCCGCGTTGCTGGTGAGCGCGTCGACCCGCCGCTTGTCGCGGTCCAGGGCCAGCGCCGGGTACCCGCCGTCCGGGTCGGGTACCCAGAACCGCTCCCGGAACCGCGCGGCGAGCGCGTCGGCGTACCCGCGCCACCGCTCGCCACCCGGGCGGTCGAACGCGTCCAGCAGGCTCGCGCCCTGCCGCGCCGCCGCGTACGCGTACCCCTGCACCTCGCACAGCGCGATCGGCGGCGCCGCCTGCCGGCCGTCCCGGTAGCGCACCGCGTCGCCGGAGTCCTTCCAGCCCTGGTTGGCCAGCCCGCGCCCGCTCTCGTCGATGTACTCCAGGAAGCCGTCCCCGTCCGGGTCGGCGTACCGGTCGAGCCAGCCCAGCGCCGCCTCCAGGCTGGGCAGCAGCTCGGCCACCTGGCCGGCTGGCATGCCCCAGCGCCACGCGTCGTGCAGCAGGCTGATCCACAGCAGCGTCGCGTCCACGGTGCCGAAGTAGGTCGCGGGGAGGTTCGACTCGTGCCGGCGCAGCTCGTGCATGATCTTGCCGGGTGCCTCGCCGGTCCGCCGGTCCACCCGCCGGCCCTGGTGGCGGGCCAGCACGCGCAGCGTCCCGGCGGCCAGCTCGGTGCCCAGTGGGAGCAGCATCCGGGCCGCCCAGATGCTGTCCCGGCCGAACAGCGTGAGGAACCACGGCACGCCGGCGCCGAGGAACGTGTCCCCCGAGCCTGAGTCGTCGGTCAGCCGGAGCGACTGCAGGTCGTCCAGCGCCTGGTCGAGCAGGCGCACCAGCCGCCGGTCGTCGGCCCGTACCTGCGGGCGGGCCCACTCCACCGGCCGGTCCGCGGCGACCACCACGGCGGCCGGATCGGTGACCGCGAGCTGCCAGCGCACCGTGACGTGCGCGCCGGGGTCCAGCGCGACCGCCCAGGACAGCCGGGCCGGCGCCGCCTGCACCGTGGCGCGCGGCGCCGTGATCATCACCTCGGTACCGGCGGACCAGGTCACCTCGGTGCCGGCGGACCAGCCGAGACCGTCCCGGCGGGCGGTGGCGGGCCGGGGGTCGTCGCGCCGGCCGGACTTGACGCGCTCGATCGGGGCCAGGTCGCAGGCGAGGTCGAGGGTGACGGTGGCGGCCACCGGCGTCGACGCGGTGGAGGCCAGCCGGATCTCCTCGGTCATCCCGCGGGGAGTCACCCGGCGCACGCGGTCCAGCCGTACCGTCGGATCCGGCGTCGGGTCGCCCAGGTGCCGCAGCAGGCCGACGAAGCGCGCCCTTCCGGGGCCCGCCGGGGCGTACCCGATGCTCTCCGGTTCGTGGCCGTCCACCCGCAGCACGGCCTCGGACAGCACCCGCAGGTCGGCGTGGAACACGCCCTGGACGCCGGCGCCGCGGATCTGCCCGTCGCGCCCGGACAGGACGCTCGTCGGCGCGGCCACGGTCGGCACGAGATCGTGCAGCAGCGGCTGGAGCATGCGACCGGACGCGATCATGTGACTGCCTCCGTTTCCCTCCGCTTGACAACCGGGGCGGCCCGGGGGAAAGTTCGAAACATCCATCGATTTGAACGATCAAAACGGTTGGTACTTCGATTGGAACGTTCAACTTAGTGACTGAGGCTAACATGGCGGAAAAGACCACGATTACCACCGTGGCCCAGCACGCCAGGGTCTCCCGGCAGACCGTCTCCAACGTGCTGAACGCACCACACCTGGTGCGGGTGGAGACCAGAGTCCGGGTCCTCGCGTCGATCGAGGAACTCGGGTACCGGGCGAACCAGGCGGCCCGGCAGATGCGGACCGGCCGGTCCCGCCTGATCGCGGTGCGCATCGAGCCCGCCCGGGACGGGATCAACGGCTCGGTGCTGGACCGCTTCCTGCACGGGCTGACCGAAACCGCCTCTGCCGCCGGGTACCGCATCGTGCTCTACACCGCGGCCGACGACGAGGGTGAGGTCGCCACCTACGGCGACCTGCTCGGCTCCTACGACCTGGACGCCTTCGTCCTGACCAGCACCCACCACGGCGACATCCGCACGGCCTGGCTGGCCGGCCGCGGCGTGCCGTTCGTGACGTTCGGCCGTCCGTGGGGGTCGACGGAAACCCCCGCTGGCCGGTCTGGCCCAGGTGCCAGCCCGCGACACCATCCCTGGGTGGATGTCGACGGTGCGGCCGGCACCGCGGCGGCCACCCGCCACCTGCTCGCGGCCGGGCACCACCGGATCGCGTTCATCGGCTGGCCCGAGGGGTCGGGGGTGGGCGACGACCGGCGCGCGGGCTGGCGGGCCGCCATCCGGGCAGCCGGCCTGGACCCCGTCGGCCTGCACCTCGGCACCTCCGACGGGGTCGCGGAAGGCGAACGGGCCGCACGTGACCTGCTCGCACTCCCCGATCCGCCCACCGCGTTCGTCTGCGCCAGCGACTCGCTGGGCCTGGGTGCCCGCCAGGCCAGCAAGCCGGGCGGCGGGCAGCCGGCCGTGACCGGCTTCGACGACACGGCCGTGGCCCAGGCCACCGGCATGACCAGCGTCAGCCAGCCGCTCGCCGAGGCGGCCGGCCGGTGCGTCCAACTGCTGACCCGCGTGCTCGACAGCGACCGGGCAATCGACAGCGACCGGGCATTCGACAGCGACCGCGTGCCCGACGCGGCCGAGCAGATCCTCCTCACCCCGCGCCTGGTCGTCCGCTCCTCCGGTTGAGACGACCTCATCCCTCATCGACCGTCCAATGGAGACAGACATGAGACTCGCATCCCTCCGTACCGGGGCACTGGCCGCACTGGCCGGCGTCGCGCTGCTCGCGAACGCCGCCTGCGGCGGCAGCGGCTTCAACGGCAACTCGGGCTCCACCCAGCAGAGCGGGTCCGCCTCGCTGCAGATCCTCATCGGTTCGTCCGGCGACGCCGAGACCAAGGCGGTCAACCAGGCGGCCGCCGCGTGGGCCAGTTCGAGCGGCAACAAGGCGACCGTCACGCCCGCCCAGGACGTGGCTCAGCAACTGGGCCAGGCGTTCGCCGGCGACAACCCGCCGGACGTGTTCTATGTGGACGCCGCGCGCTTCGCGGACTACGCGAGCGTCGGCGCGATGGAGCCGTACGCGGACAAGGTGTCCAATGTGGACGACTTCTACCCGTCGCTGCGCCAGGCGTTCACCTACAAGGGCAGGCTGTACTGCATCCCCAAGGACCTCTCCACGATCGCGATGGAGATCAACACCGACCTGTGGAGCAGGGCCGGACTGTCCACCGCGGACATACCGACCACCTGGGACCAGCTGACCGCGGTGGCGCAGAAACTGAAGGCGAAGGGGATCACCCCGATCGCGATCGGCGACACCCGGGACCGGATCGGCGCCTTCATGGTGGAGGCGGGCGGCTGGA